>JASHWN010000134.1 GCA_030044035.1 Xanthobacteraceae bacterium | reverse complement strand
GCGCGGCGGATGCGGAACGGGCGGCCGGCAAGGTTCACCTCGACTTCGCCTTGGGCGCGGATTTTGTCGACATCCCCGCCAAGCAAGCCGGCGACGTGCGCCGGATCGCTCGGCGCGCCGATCGTCACCACCGCGCGCGCCTCGGCGATGCGGTGCGCGGCGGCGAGCACCGCCGCGCCGCCGAGGCTGTGGCCGATCAGGATCGCCGGCGCGGCCAGTTTTTTACGCAGATGATCGGCCGCAGCGACCAAGTCATCGACATTCGAGGAGAACGTGGTGTTGGCGAATTCACCTTCGCTGGCGCCAAGCCCGGTGAAATCGAAGCGCAGCACCGCAATGCCGTGCAGCTTCAAGCCCTCGGCGATGCGCCGCGCCGCCCTGTTGTCCTTGCCGCAGGTGAAGCAGTGGGCGAACAGCGCCACCGCCCGCGCCGGACCGGCGGGCCGGTCGAGCAGCGCGGCGAGCGTGTGACCTTGGGTGCTGCGGAAATCGAATTTTTCGGCGGGCATGGCAGGCTCCTGCGTTGCGCACTCGTGCCATTTTTGACACAATTGGGTATGATAGACCGCTCGAAGAAAATTGCGCGCGCTTCTATCTTACCGCGACGGGCGGAAAACCCGTACGGGAATGGCTTCTCGAATTATCCAGGGATGATCGCCGTGTCATCGGGAAGGACATCCAAAAGGTCGAGTTCGGTTGGCCAATTGGGATGCCGTACTGCCGGAGCATCCGGCATGGTCTATGGGAGGTCCGCAGCAACCTTCCGGGAGGCCGAATTGCGCGGGTGATCTTCTGCATCGTCGGTGGCGAGATGGTCCTCCTGCACGGATTCGAGAAAAAGACGCAGAAAACGCCGGCGCATGACATTGAGCTTGCGCGCAGGCGTCAGCGGGAGATCGCAAAATGAGAAAGAGAAAAATGGCGACGAAGGGAAAGGGCTCGATCGATCGCAGTCAGACCTTCGACGAGTTTCTTGCCGAGGAAGGCCTGCTGGCCGAAACTGAAGATGCGGCAATCAAAGAGATCATCGCGGACCAAATCAAGGTCGCGATGGACAAGCAGCACCTGAGTAAGACGGCAATGGCGGCGCGCATGAAGACGAGTCGCCGCCAGCTCGACAGGCTGCTTGATCCGAACAACCCGTCGGTCACGCTTGCAACGCTGCGACGTGCCGCGAGTGCTGTGGGAAGAACTCTGCGAGTCGAGTTGGAGTAATAGCATGGCCCGAGGTAGGCCTCGGCGCGCCATCCTGCCGGAAAACAAAAAGAAGGGCCGCCCGCGAGGGCAGCCCTTCCATTGTCAGGCCGTGGCCCGGTTGCGTAGGCGATGGTCTGCCTTACGCTCGTGAGCCCGGTAGCGGATTAGACCACCTAGGCGAGGACCTCGGCAGAGGCGAGGATCCAGTTCACGAATGCCGGCGACCGCGGCGATAGACAATGAGACACTGGATCACCTCCTTTCGGTTGTTGACGATAGGCCCCCAATATAACGCCTGGCCGTCGATTCGGAAACCGCTCGGCCGTGACCGGCGGTCGCAGCGGTGCTAGGACTGCGCGGGCCGCAAATCGTCGCACGCGAGAAGCCCCGATGCCGCGCTACTATTTCCATCTCACCGACGGCAAGACCGTTCTCGACAATCACCACGGTCTCGAGCTTGCCGGCAATGCCGCCGCGCGCGAGGACGCCAGAGCGCTCGCCGACGACCTGCGCCGCGGCGTCAAGATGCCGGGCTGGAAATGGGACGGCTGGTTCGTCGCCATCGTCGATCAGCACGGCCGCAAGGTCGACGAAGTGCCGATCGGCGACACGCTGGAGGACGAGTAGGCGAGCAATTGCCGCCGACCAGAGCAAAGCGGCGAGCGTTTTGAGGGTGGAGTTGGTGAAGGCTCCGTTTGTGAGGCTATAACGATGAAACGCAATATGGACCTAATCCGCGAGCTACTTCTCAAACTCGAATCCTATTCGAACCCTCCGGGGACAATGGTCGTTATTGATCCATATCATGGCCAGTTTCAAATTGATGGATATTCACCCGACGAGCTCGCCTATCATTTAGCTCTCATACGCGAGGCCGGTTTCATCGAATCACCAGGATCACAGTCAGTCGGGCTGGGGGTAACATTTCGGCGGCTTAGCTGGGACGGTCATGATTATCTCGACGCCGTTCGCGATCCAGAGATTTGGCGAAAAACTAAGCGTGGTGCTGAGGCCGCTGGTAGCTTCACATTTGATCTTGTCAAGGATTTGGCCCAAGGATTTATCAAGACAAAGATTAGGGAACACACCGGCGTTGATCTATGATACTAATTGGCCGTTCCTACCTCCCCAGCTCCCGCATCGCCGCGTCGAGCCCCTCCAGGGTCAGCGGATACATCCGCCCGCCCATGAGCTGGCGCATCATGCGGATCGAGGCGGTGGCGTCCCAGTCGCGCGCCGCGATCGGATTGAGCCAGACCGCCGACGGATAGGTGCGCGTCACGCGCTCCATCCAGACGCTGCCCGGCTCCTCATTGAAATGCTCGACCGAGCCGCCCGGCGCCGCGATCTCGTAAGGCGACATCGAGGCGTCGCCGACGAAGATCACCTTGTAGTCGTGCGGATAAGTGTGCAGCACGTCGAAGGTCGGCGTCGTCTCCTGCCAGCGCCGCGCGTTCTGTTTCCACACCCGCTCGTACAGGCAATTGTGGAAGTACAGATGCACCATGTGCTTGAACTCGCTCCTCGCGGCGGAGAACAATTCCTCGGTCACCTTGACGTGCCAGTCCATCGAGCCGCCGACGTCGAAGAACAGCAGCACCTTGATGGTGTTGTGCCGCTCCGGCCGCAGCAGAATGTCGAG
>JASHWN010000133.1 GCA_030044035.1 Xanthobacteraceae bacterium | reverse complement strand
CTTGGCTGATGCGCGCGAACTCCGGGTAGTCGAAAAAATTGCGGAACCGCTCGATCGGGCGGAAGTCGAGAACCAGGCGACGCCAGGCGCCTTCGGCCTTGTCGTCCTTCTCGCTGCAGGCGCCGCGAACGATCGGCGCCACGCTGGCGGTCGGCGCGATGTCGCGCGAGATTCGCACAAAAATGGCGTGCTTCTCGTTGCGGCTGAGAAACTCTTCGGCGAGCGAGACCATCTCGATCATGCGCTCGTAGGCTTCGCGCGCGTCGTCGCCGTAGGTGACGATGCCGTGCTTGCTCAAGATCAGGCCGTCGCTCGGCTTTGTCCGCTCGAACACCTCGATCGCCGTCTTGGCGAGCCCGAAACCCGGCATCACGTAGGGCACGAAGCCGAGCCGGCCGCCGAATACGTCCGCGCATTTTTGCTCGCCGTCAGGCTGGTCGATGACGCTGAGAACCGCATTGGCGTGGGTGTGATCGACGAATTTGTGCGGCAGCAATGCGTGCAGCATCATCTCGACCGACGGATTGGGCGCGGTCGCGTCGATCAGGTTGGCGCGCTCGATGGCGACGAGCTCGATGTCGTCGATGGCTTCGAGCGCGCGCAGCTCGCGCATTGGCGCGAGGCGAACTGCGGAAAATCCGGACGGCTCGATGGTCGCCATGTCGGCGCCGCTGCCTTTGACGCGCAGCACATCGACCTCGTCGCCGAGGCGGTCGCGCATGCGGCTCTTCAGCGAGGTGTTGCCGCCGCCGTGCAGAACGAGTCTCGGATCGCGGCCAAGCAGCCGCGTCGTGTAGATGCGCAGCGCGAAGTCGCGATCAATGCCGGCGGCCGTGCCCTCCGCGACCATCGCTTGCGCATCGCGGTCGACCCAGGCGCTTTTCATGGCGCGCTCCGATGCGTCTTTCAAGCGGGCGGGCGCGCGAGCGGGCTAGCCGTCGGCGGATCGCCGCGACCACCAGCCGGTGCGCCGCGGCCGCGCCGCGCCGTCGTCCGTATCGTTCTCGGTGATGACCGGCTGTTGCTGCGGCTCGGCGGCGGCCGGAGCGGGCGGCGGCGAGGTATCCGAACTGCCCTCGAGCGTGGGAGCGCGTTCGCGCACCGTCGAGCGCCGGCGTGGCGGCTCCGGCGGCGCCACGGTTTCAGCGGCGCCAGCGTGCCGGGCCGCCGTGACAGGCTCGGCACCGATGGGCTCTGCTACCGCTTGGCTCGCCGCGTCCGCCTCGCTACTGGTCGGCGCCGCATCGAGATCGGCGACCGCCGCGCTGAGATCCGGCTCGGCCGCAGCCGGCTGCTCCAGTTCGTCCACTCCGAATTCGCCGTCCGGCGACGACTCGCCGTGCGCTTCGTATCGGGCCTCGCCGTTGCGCTCGCGCTCATGCCGATTGCGTCGTCCGCCGCGGCGGCCGCGGCGGCGACGCCGGCGTTCGCCGTTGCCATCGCGGTGCGGCTCGCCTCTGTCGTCGCGGCCGTGGAATTGCGGCTCTTGGCTGCCCTCTGCCGCCGCAAGTTCGTTGCCCGACGTCGGCTCATCTTCGAACGGCACGGCGGCGACGTCGCTCTCGGCCTCGGCTTCGTGTGCTGTGGGCTCGTCGTGCGGCGGCGGCGCTTCGGCCGCGCCCTCGCGCCCGCGGCCACGCCGCCGCCGGCGGCGCCGCCGTCCGCCGTCGCGCGGCTCGGCTGCGGATTCGGCTGCGGCCTCCTCGGATTCCTCGCCCGCCAAGGCGGCGGTCTCTTCGAGATCGTCTTCTTCCTCGAGCGGTGCGGTCAGCGGCTGAGCCTGCTCGGCAATGGCGCGCGCCGCTTCGAGCGTGTGCACCTGCTCGCCGCGCTCGATGACGAAGGGCAGCGGCGCGGTGACCGATTCGTCGGCCGTGATGGTGATCGTGACGGCGAAGCGCTCTTCGAGGCTGCGCAAGTGCGCGCGCTTCTGATTGAGCACGTAAAGCGCCACGTCCGGCCGCGTGCGGGCGACGAAATTATGCGTGGCGCCGCGCATCAATTGCTCCTCGAGCGCGCGCAGCAGCTGCAGCGCCAGCGACGAGACCGAGCGGACATGGCCGGTGCCGCCGCAATACGGACATTTCTCGGTCGAGCTTTCCAACACGCTGGCGCGGATGCGCTGGCGCGACATTTCCAACAGGCCGAAATGCGAGATGCGGCCGACCTGGATGCGGGCGCGGTCCTGCTTGAGACACTCCTTCAGCCGCCGCTCCACCGACCGGTTATTGCGGTTCTCGTCCATGTCGATGAAGTCGATGACGATAAGGCCGGCGAGGTCGCGCAGCCGCAGCTGGCGGGCGATCTCGTCGGCCGCTTCCAGATTGGTCTTGAGCGCGGTGTCCTCGATATGGTGCTCGCGCGTGGCGCGGCCGGAATTGACGTCGATGGCGACCAAAGCCTCGGCCTGGTTGAGCACGACGTAGCCGCCCGAGCGCAACTGCACCACCGGCGAGAACATGGCGTCGAGCTGATTCTCCACGCCGTAGCGCGACAACAGCGGCTGCGCGTCGCTATAAAGTTTCACGTTCTTGGCATGGCTCGGCATCAGCATGCGCATGAAGTCTTTGGCCTCGTCATAAGCCTCGGCGCCGGCGACGGTCACCTCGTCGATATCCTTGGTGTAAAGGTCGCGGATCGATCGTTTGACCAGCGACCCCTCTTCGTAGACGAGTTTGGGCGCGGTCGATTTCAGCGTCAGGTCGCGCACCGTCTCCCATAGCCGCAACAGATATTCGAAATCGCGCTTGATCTCGGCCTTGGTGCGGTTGGCGCCGGCGGTGCGCAGGATCACGCCCATGCCTTCGGGCACTTCCAATTCCTGGGCGACTTCCTTCAGCCTGGAGCGATCTTCGGCATTGGTGATCTTGCGGCTGATGCCGCCGCCACGTGCGGTATTGGGCATCAACACCGAATAGCGGCCGGCGAGCGACAGGTAGGTGGTGAGCGCTGCGCCTTTGGTGCCGCGCTCCTCCTTGACCACTTGCACCAGCATGACCTGCCGGCGCTTGATCACCTCCTGGATCTTGTACTGTCGGCGATAGCGCGGCGCACGATCCGGCACTTCCTCGAGCGCGTCGGCCCCGCCGACAGATTCTACGATTTCCTCGCCGTTCTCGGCGGCCTCGCCGTTCTCGGCGGCCTCGCCGTTTTCCGGAAGGTCGCCGTCTTCAGGGTCTGGAACGATGCCGGGTTGCACCGGAGCTTCGCTGGCGGCGTCCGCTGCCTCCGCGGGCTCCAGCAAGGTCGGCATCGATGCCGCGGTTTCTTCCGGCATCGCCTCCAAGGTGGC
>JASHWN010000132.1 GCA_030044035.1 Xanthobacteraceae bacterium | reverse complement strand
GCGGGATTGATCTTCACCACTTCAAGGGCCAGCGGTTGGCCCGCTTGATTGGCCTGCGCGATGAGACGATGCATGACCTCCGTACCGATGCCGCGGCGCTGAAAGGCAGCGTCGAGAAAAAGCTGGGCAAGAAATAGCGCTTCGTCCCGGGCCGCGCTCTGCAGCCAGCCGATGGCGGCGCCGTCGAGCATGATGATACGCGCCTCGGCTGCGTTCCATTGCCGCCGAAAGCTCGTGGCCTGCGCTTGCCGATCCAGCTTCAGCTCGCGGATGATGGTTTCCATCTCGGTGAAATAAAGCCGCGCGCAATAGTCGAAGTCCTCGGGGACGGCCGGGCGAAAGCTGATCATCATCGTGTGCTTGCTTTATCAAATCGGCCCTGTGGCTTCGATGCGCACATTAACCGAGCTGCGGACCGACTTGAAAGCCGGCACCGAAATGGACAAATTTCACCGCAGCATGGGGAGTTAGCGTTGGCCAGTCACGACCTGCCGCTTGCCGCGAACCAGCTCGGCCTTGCGCAGCTGAACGAGCGCTCGCGCGAAATCTTTCGCCGCATCGTCGAGAGCTATCTGGCGACCGGCGAGCCGGTCGGCTCGCGCAATCTGTCGCGCATTCTGCCGATGACGTTGTCGCCGGCCTCGGTGCGCAATGTCATGTCCGATCTCGAGCAGCTCGGACTGATTTACGCGCCGCACACCTCGGCCGGCCGGCTGCCGACCGAAGTGGGATTGCGGTTCTTTGTCGATGCGCTGATGCAGATCGGCGATCTCACCGAGCAGGACCGCAAGGCGATCGAGGCGCAGGTCGCCGCATCCGGGCAAGCCAAATCGGTCGAGGCGGTGCTGACCGAAGCGTCGGGCCTGTTGTCGGGCCTGAGCCGCGCCGCCGGCGTGGTGCTGACCGCCAAGGCCAATCCGCGGCTCAAGCACGTCGAATTCGTGCAGCTCGAACCTCAGCGCGCACTGGTGATCCTGGTCGGCGAGGACGGCCAGGTGGAGAACCGTGTCCTCAACATCCCGCTCGGCCTGCCGAGCTCGGCATTGATCGAGGCCGCCAATTTCGTCAACGCACGCATTCGCGGCCGTACCCTCGAAGAGGTGAAGGCCGAAATCGAGGCGAAGCTTAAGGAAGGCGAAGCCGAACTCGATCAATTGACCCAAAAGATCGTCGCCGCCGGCCTGGCGAGCTGGTCGGGGGGCGAGACTGACGAGCGCAAGCTCATCGTGCGCGGCCAGGCGCATCTGCTCGACGATCTCAAGGCGCTCGCCGACCTCGAGCGCGTCCGCCTGTTGTTTGACGATCTCGAAACCCGCCGCGAAGTGATCGATCTACTCGGTCGCGCCCAGCAGGCCGAGGGGGTACGCGTATTCATCGGCTCGGAGAACAAATTGTTCTCGCTGTCCGGCTCCTCGACCATCGTGGCGCCCTACCACGACGGCTCGGGGCATATCGTCGGCGTGCTCGGCGTCATCGGCCCGACCAGGCTCAACTACGCCCGCATCGTGCCCATGGTGGACTACACCGCCAAGGTGGTCAGCAAGCTGCTCGGGGGCTGACCCCCGACGCGAGCCCTCCCCCATAGCCCTGCGGCGCTTGATTTTTGGCCGCTGTGCCCTGATATGCGGGGCGAATTGTGGGGAAAACCATGACCAAGCACACCGCTCGCGCTGAGGACGAAGCGGCCCGTTCCGCCGAAGCTGCTGCGCCCGGGCCCGAGCAGACACCGCTCGGGGATCCCGCGCCCGCCGCCGCGCCGGAACCCGATCAGGCGGCCATTGCGGCGGATCTCCGAGACAAGCTTTTGCGCACGCTCGCCGAGATGGAGAATTTGCGCAGGCGCACCGCCCGTGAAGTCGGCGACGCCGAGCTCCGCGGCATCACGGCATTTGCCCGCGACATGATCGGCGTCGCCGACAACATGCGACGCGCGCTCGATGCGGTGACGCCCGAGGTCCGCGAAAGCGCGCAGGGCGCCATGAAGGCGCTCATCGAAGGCGTCGAGCTGACTGAGCGCGAGCTGTTGAAGGCGTTGGAAAAGAACAAGGTGCGGCAGTTCAATCCACTGCGCGAAAAGTTCGATCCGAATTTGCACCAGGCGATTTTCGAAGTGCCGGACGCCTCGGTTCCGGCCGGCAGCGTCGTGCAGGTGGTGCAGCCCGGCTACATGCTCGGCCAGCGCGTGTTGCGACCCGCAGTGGTCGGCGTGTCGAAGGGCGGGCCGAAGACGGCGCCCGCATCGGGCGCCAGCAACGACAACGCCAAGGCGCCGGCGCAGGAATCCTGAGACATTGATCTTAAGACACAATCCTAAAACACCGCCGCAGCGGCTCGACCGCCGGTCTCACCTCATAGCGATACTGGCGCGCATGTTGCGCAGGCGCGCCAGCTCGCTATCCCAAATCGCCGCGCGGGCGATGCCGACCATCTGCAGGAAACTGCCGTTGCCGAAGCGCAGCCACTGCACCACCATCAGATCGGCGCCGGTACTGGCGTCCTTGGCGTGCGCGACGGTCTCGAAGCCGTCCTGCTGATCGAGCCGCACCGGCTCCGCCATCGTGATCTGGACGTCCTTGATGCCGCCGATCGCGGCGAAGGTGGTGCGCGCGAAGTTCGATTGCCCCTCCTTGTCGCTTGGTCCGCCTGGCGCGGCGAGTATCGTGCACCGCGCGTCGTATACAAGCTCGGGCAGGTCAGGTGTCGCCACCATGTGCGGATAATCGGGCCGATCGATCAACAAAAGCGCCCGGCCGGGAATGACGTTCATGAGGCGAAAGCCGGCCAGATCGCCCACTGTGAACGGCAGCATCGTCAGCAGTTCCGAGTCGGGCACCTTGGCGCGCAACGCCAGGCTATTGAAGGCCTCACGCAGCACCGCATCTGAATACGCATTGCTTTGTTGCGGCACCTGCACGCTGACGATTGCGGTCACATCGTGCGCGTCGGCCAGCAGCAGCCATTTGCGGTACGGCGTCTTGTCGGGCGCGAGCTGCGTGCCGACGACCAGAACGGCTTTGCCGATGGCAAGCTGCAGCGCTTGGCGCTTTTCCACGGTAATGCCCTGCTTTTTCAGCGCATCGGCAGTCAGTGTCTTCTCCACCTCGCCATAGGCGCCGGCGGGCAGCGCGGTGATCAGGATCGCGGCCTTGTTGTCGGTGTCGACAAAACCGGGAAACGTCTTCGCCGCGACCATGCCGGGCGGCGGCACGAGCCCGACGCGCGAGCCGGTAGGAAACACCGGCTCCGCGGCCGCCGCCGGAAAAGCGGACAGCGCCACGACAATGATCGCTGCCAGCGTCGTGATGAGGGCTGTGGAATGGCTCTTTGTCTTTGTCATGCTGTCCCTTCGGTCACGCAGAAAGCCCGATGTTCTGAGAATCCGGACGCGTCACGCGCCGCAGCGTCAAATTGAACCGGCCGCCTTCGGCGAGCAGGGTCGAGGTTCCCGGCAGAATGCGGTCGACGCCGTGAAATGCAAGCCGCGCGCCGCCGCCCAAAATCACTGCGTCGCCCGAATGCAGGCGGAACGAATGCGTTGGATCGTTGCGTCTGCGACCGCCGATACGAAACAGGCATGAATCGCCCAGCGAGAGCGAAACCACGGGAGCGTCGAAATCCTGCTCGTCGCGGTCCTGATGCAGGCCCATTTTGGCGGCCGGACCGTAGAAGTTGATCAGGCACGCTTCCGGCGGATGCGGATAGAAGCCAAGCTCTTGCCATGCCTCGAGCAGTATCGCGGGAATGCTCGGCCACGGCCGCCCGGTTTCGGGGTGCGCCGGTGCATAGCGATAGCCGTTGACATCCGAGACCCAGCCCAGCGGTCCGCAATTGGACATGCGCACGGTAAACGGCCGCCCGGATACGGGCATGCGCGGCGTGAACAAGGGCGCTACCGCAAGGACCTCGCGTAGCGCGGCGAGAAGCTCATTCTGCCGGCTACGGTCCAAATAGCCGGGGCAGAGGCGAAGCCCGCTCACCGCAGCGGCGGCTGCGAGCGCCGTAGCAGCGGGGATCTGCTGGACGTTGGGCTTCATCGGATTTTTACCAGTGCGCGACACCGTCGCCGCATGTCTCTGCGCTCCATGCACGACGGGATTGTGGCGCAAGCCGCGGCCCCCGGCCAAACCCCGGCAGACGAGCTTTACGCCAAATGGACGGTCGGCGCCGCCGTCTTCTTCGTGACGCTCGAGATTGCCTATCTGGCCATCGCCGGCCTGCCGCCGACGCTGCGGCCGTGGGTCGATCACACGAATTTCGTGCTCGGGCGCGATTTTCTCAACACCTGGATGGGTGCGCGCTCGGTATTCGATGGCGGCCCGGCGGCTTGGTTCGACGCGCAGGCCTATAACGCCGCCTTGCGGCAACTGCTCGGCACGCTCTACCCCGAACATTACTGGTCCTACCCGCCGCACGTGCTGTTGTTCATCTGGCCGTTCGGCCTCATTTCGTATTTGCCGGCCTATGTCGCCTGGTGTGCGCTCGGCATAGCGCTCTATCTGTTCGCCTGTTCGGGCGCCGTTCGGCGCGACCAGCTTCTCTTCCTCGCCGTCGCGCCGGGCGTCGCGGTGTGCATCTTCTTCGGTCAGAACGGCTTCTACACGGCAGCGCTTCTGATCGGCGGCCTCTTATGCCTCGACCGCCGGCCAGTGCTCGCGGGGGTCTTGTTCGGCATTCTGACGATCAAGCCGCAACTCGGGCTACTGCTGCCCGTGGTCCTGTTGCTCGAGCGCCGGTGGCTGACGATCGCCGCGGCGCTGGCGACTGCCGCATGCCTGGTGGCCGCAACCGCATTGCTGTTCGGTCCCGACGTGTGGCTCGCATTCTGGCACAAGGTGGTGCCGCAGCAGCAATGGTTGACGGCTCACGGCGAGGGATTGCTGATGGTCATGGTGGCGTCGGTGTTTTACGGCGCGCGCCTCTTGCACCTGCCGGAAGGGCTTGCCTGGGCGATGCAGGGCGTTGTCGCGGTAATCGCGGTCGCGGCGGTCGTGTGGACATTCTGGAAGCGCCGCGACCGCGCCCTTGCGCTTTCGCTGCTGATCACCGCGACCTTTCTGGTGACGCCGTACATTCTCAACTACGACATGGTGGTTCTGGGATTCGCCGTCGCGCTCATGCGCGGGCGCACCGACAACACCGTGGCGGACCATTGGCTCTTGATTGCGGTGTGGACGCTGCCGGTCGCCATGATGCTCGCCGGCGCCGTGTTCATTCCGCTGGCGCCGATGGTGCTGATTGCGTTCGCCTGTCGGCTGATCTGGCGCCTCGCCCATGCCGGGGCCGAGGCCGCGAAGCCGGCGCCCAGCGAGGCGGCGGCCGGCGCAGCGTGATCAGGCCGCGCGCGTAGCTTTCTCCGGCACCAGCCGCACGCTGTCGAGCGCCGCGCGGATGCCGGCCTCGCCGGCCTCGTGATATTCGGCGTCCTCGTTGACGTTCCACAAATCGTAGAGTCTCTCGCCGGCGACGATATTCCGTGCCGCGAGCATGCCGGTCATCATCGCGTGGTCCTGGTTGTTGTAGCGGTGCATGCCGTTGCGGCCGATCACGTGCAGACGCGGATAAGCGGTCTCGAGGTCGAGGCGTATGGCGGCGACGTTGTCGCGATAGCCTTCGTCGTAGACCGGATAGGCCTTGGCTTGGCGCACCACGCAGGCATCGACCACGTCTTCGGCGCGAATGAGCCCGATCTGCGCCGCCTCGCTTTTGGCCAGCGCAATCAGATCGGCGTCCGATGCGGTCCACAGCCCGTCGCCTTCGAAGCAAAAATATTCGAGGCCGAGGCAGCTCATGCCGTCCGGCACCATTTCGGGCGACCAGGACCGGAAATTCTGCACGCGCCCGACCTTCACGCTCGGGTCGTGAATGTAGATCCAGTTGTCCGGAAACAGCTCCGCCTTGCGCACCATCAGCGCCACGGTCAGAAAATCCCGGTAGCGCAGCGCGCGCGCGTGCAGAAGCGAGATCGGCGCGGGCTTCAATCGGCTCATCAATTCGCGCAGCGGCGCCGAGCTGACGACGTGGCGCGCCGTATAGGCTTCGCGGTCGCCGGACGCTGTCGCGACATCGATGCGCCAGAGATTGCGCGCCGCGTCGAATTCGAGCGCGAGGAGTTCGCGGCCCATGAGGATGCGCCCGCCCAGTGCGGCGATCTTGCGGGCGGCGGCCTCCCACATCATGCCCGGCCCCATGCGGGGGTACTGAAAGCTCTCGATCAAGGTCTTGACCGGCTCGCCGTTCGCCTTGGCGCCCCCGGCAAGGCGCAGCGACCGCCTCACTCCGTTGAGGACGGCCGTGATGAGATCGAGGCCCTTGATGCGCTGCGCCGCCCAATCGGCCGAGATCTCGTCGCACGACATGCCCCAAACTTTCTCGGTATAGGTCTTGAAGAAGATCTGGAACAGCCGCTCGCCGAACTGGTTGCGCACCCAGTCATGCAGCGTGCGCGCCGGCGCGATGGGGAAAAGCTTGGCGTAGGCGTAAGAAGCCATACAGACCGTGCTGGTGATGACGCCGAGCTTTCGCAGCGCCTCGAAGGCTTTCAGCGGGTAGGAGAAGAATTTGCCGTCGTAGTAGATGCGCGACAGGCGCGGCCTGGCGATGAAGTCGTCAGGCAATATTTCGCGCCACAGCGCGACGACTTCCTTCGATTTCGAGAAGAAGCGGTGGCCGCCGATATCGAAGTGGAACCCGTTGTAGCGAACCGTGCGGCTGATGCCGCCCACATAGACCGGGTCGCGCTCGATGACGAGGGCGGAATGTCCTTGTTTGCTTAGGCAATAGGCGGCCGTCAATCCGGCGGGCCCGGCGCCGATCACGAACACTTCGACGTCGTTCACGGCGCGGCTCCGAGCGTACGCCGGGCACGATGCAGGAGCGGCGCGGGCGCGGCCACGGAGGCATCAGTCCGAGTGGGCATCACGTCTCCCCTGGCGGCGCTCGCGCGGAAAGCCTTTCAGCCGTTGTCCGGCGCCGGTCGCCCGCATGAGGCGTGGCAGGATTTTCTTAATCGGGGGCTAGCGTCGCAGCTGCTGCTGCCGGGCTCTGCGCGACACCGTTAAGAGAGCCTCAATTGGACGCTAGCCGCGGGCCGATAGCCGCGTCGTTCGCGGCGACATCGCGGTCCGGTGGGCAATTGGGTCGCGCGCCCGATCCGCATGCCCGTTTGGCGAACGGAGCGGCTGTCCATCGGCATTTCTGCCTTGCGGGCCGTTGCCGCCCTCCTATATGAGCCAAGGGAAATCGTCCGGATGTGCCGGGCGATGTGAGGCTATGCGGGGGTCGGACTTAGGGCGCCTTTGGGCCTGCCCGACCTGCCGAGAAAGAGAGGATTAACAACCATGGCCAAGGTCATCGGTATTGATCTCGGGACCACGAATTCGTGCGTCGCCGTCATGGAAGGCAAGACGCCGAAGGTCATCGAGAATGCGGAGGGAATGCGCACGACGCCGTCGATCGTCGCTTTTACGGACGAGGGCGAGCGGCTGGTCGGCCAGCCGGCGAAGCGCCAGGCGGTCACCAATCCGGAGCGTACGATTTTTGCCGTCAAGCGCCTGATCGGCCGGCGCTACGACGATCCGATGGTGGAGAAGGACAAGAAGCTCGTCCCCTACAAGATTACGCGCGCCAGCAACGGCGACGCCTGGGTCGAGGTCGAGGGCAAAACCTATTCGCCGTCGCAGATTTCCGCGTTTGTGCTGCAGAAGATGAAGGAGACGGCTGAGGCCTATCTCGGCTCCAAGGTCGAGCAGGCCGTCATCACCGTTCCGGCCTATTTCAATGACGCTCAGCGTCAGGCCACCAAGGATGCCGGCAAGATCGCCGGGCTCGAAGTTCTGCGCATCATCAACGAGCCGACTGCGGCCGCTCTGGCCTACGGGCTCGACAAGCAGAAGACCGGCACCATCGCGGTCTATGACCTCGGCGGCGGCACGTTCGACATTTCGATCCTCGAGATCGGCGACGGCGTGTTCGAGGTGAAGTCGACCAACGGCGACACCTTCCTGGGCGGCGAAGATTTCGACATGCGGCTGGTCAATTACCTGGCCGACGAGTTCCAGAAAGAGCAGGGCATCGATCTGCGCCGCGACAAGCTTGCGCTGCAGCGGCTCAAGGAATCGGCCGAAAAGGCCAAGATTGAGCTGTCGTCGACGACGCAGACCGAAATCAATCTGCCGTTCATCACGGCCGATGCGTCGGGCCCCAAGCATCTGACCATGAAGCTCACCCGCGCCAAGTTCGAAGCGCTGGTCGAGGATCTCATCCGCAAAACCATCGATCCGTGCCGACAGGCGCTCAAGGACGCCGGCGTGTCGGCGGCCGAGATCAACGAAGTCGTTCTGGTCGGCGGCATGACGCGCATGCCGAAGGTGCAGGAGACCGTCAAGCAGCTGTTTGGCAAGGAGCCCCATAAGGGCGTCAATCCGGACGAGGTGGTTGCGGTCGGCGCCGCGATCCAGGCCGGCGTGCTGCAAGGCGACGTCAAGGACGTGCTGTTGCTCGACGTGACGCCGCTGTCGCTCGGCATCGAGACGCTGGGCGGCGTGTTTACCCGGCTGATCGATCGCAACACCACGATTCCGACCAAGAAGAGTCAGGTGTTCTCCACCGCCGAGGATGGCCAGACCGCAGTGACGATCCGCGTGTTCCAGGGCGAGCGCGAGATGGCGGCCGACAATAAGCTGCTTGGCCAGTTCGATCTCATCGGCATTCCGCCGGCGCCGCGCGGCGTGCCGCAGATCGAAGTCACCTTCGACATCGACGCTAACGGCATCGTCAACGTCTCGGCCAAGGACAAGGGCACCGGCAAGGAGCAGCAGATCCGCATCCAGGCGTCCGGCGGTCTCTCCGAAGCGGACATCGAGAAGATGGTCCGCGATGCCGAAGCGCACGCTGAAGAAGACAAGAAGCGCAAGGCCGAGGTCGAGGCGAAAAATCACGCCGAAGCTCTGGTGCACTCCACCGAGAAGGCGTTGGCCGAACATGGCTCGAAGGTTGGCGAAGCCGATCGCCGCGCCATCGAGAATGCCATGGCCGACCTCAAGGAGGCCCTCAAGGGCAGCGATGCGTCTGCGATCAGTGCCAAGACCAACGCGCTGCAGCAGGCCTCGTTGAAGCTCGGCGAGGCGATGTACAAGCAGGCTGCCGAGCCGCCGGCCGGCGAGTCCGGTCCCGGCGCCGATGGCAAGAAGGACGACGTCGTCGACGCGGAGTTCACCGAGGTCGACGACGACAAGAAGAACAAGAAGTCGGCTTAAAGCGCACTCGCTCCTGATGTGCAGGTCTTTCACACGGTTCGCCTCCCCCCAAGCGGGGGAGGCCGACCGCGGAGCGGTCGGGAGGGGGGAGTGAATCTCGCGATTTCAGACATTTTTCCGCTATGCCCTCTCCTGATCCGCATCAGGGGAGGTGAGATACTTTGCTTGCGCCAAATCGCTTCCCACATGTATTTCGCCTAGGGGAACGGCGATGGCCAAGCGCTGCTATTATGAATCCCTCGCAGTCGAGCGCACCGCGAGCGAGACCGATATTAAAGCGGCTTTCCGCAAACAGGCGATGGTGTGCCATCCGGATCGCAATCCGGGGGACAAGCAAGCGGAGATCCGCTTCAAGGAGATCAACGAGGCCTACGAGGTCCTCAAAGACCCCGACAAGCGCGCCGCCTACGACCGCTTCGGCCATGCTGCCTTTGAGCACGGCATGGGCGGCGCCGCGGCAGGCTTCGGTGCGGATTTCGCCACCACGTTCTCGGATATTTTCGACGATCTGTTCGGCATGGGCGGCCGCCGCGGCCGTAGCTCAGGTCGCGAGCGTGGCGCCGACCTGCGTTACAACATGGAAATTTCGCTGCAGGAGGCTTACAGCGGCAAAGGTGCGCAGATCCGCATCCCGACGTCGGTCACCTGCGAGGCGTGCTCTGGCTCCGGCGCGAAGCCCGGCACCAAGCCCAAGACCTGCTCGATGTGCGCCGGTCACGGCAAGGTTCGTCACGCCCAGGGCTTCTTCACTTTGGAACGCACCTGCCCGAACTGTCAGGGCCGCGGCCAGGTCATCGACAGCCCGTGCGGTTCGTGCGCCGGCTCCGGCCGCGTCACCCGCGAGCGCACACTATCGGTGAATATTCCGCCGGGCGTCGAGGACGGCACCCGGATTCGCCTTGCCGGCGAGGGCGAGGCGGGCGTCCGCGGCGGCCCGCCGGGCGAACTCTATATTTTCCTCTCGATCGGCACGCATCCGTTCTTTCAACGCGAAGGGGCCGATCTGCATTGCCGCGTGCCGGTCACCATGGTGACCGCCGCCATGGGCGGCGAGTTCGAGGTTCCGACCATCGACGGCGGCAAGACGCGCGTCAAAGTACCGGAAGGCACGCAATCCGGCCAACGCTTCCGGCTGCAAGGCAAGGGCATGCCGGTGCTGCGCGCCCGCCAGAGCGGCGACATGTACGTGCAGATCGTGGTGGAAACGCCGCAGAGCCTCACCAAAAAGCAGCGCGAACTGTTGGCCGAGTTCGACCGGCTGTCGTCCACGGTGACGCAACCGGAATCCTCCGGGTTCTTTGGCAAAGTGAAGGAATTTCTCGGCGGCCGCGCGGGTTCGGCCTGACGCCGTCTGGCCTTTGCCCTGCAGATGTTCTAAAAATGGCAAAGTTTTGTCGTGTAGGATGCGATGCCTCTGCCCGCCCTGCAAAAATTCGAACGCAAGATCGAGCGGCAGATTCGCCTCCTTGAGGCCAGGAAGTATCTGATCGAACGCAAGATCGACCGCCAAATCCGGCTGTTCGAGCAAAAGCGCGACGACATCGGCAAAAAAATCGAAGACCAGATCCGGCAGTTCGAGCGCAACAAGGGCATTCGGCTCGATGACGAAGTGCGCTTCATTCGCTCCTGGATCGAGCGGCCGCTGACCATTGGCGCCGTCACGCCGTCCGGAAGAATTCTTGCTCGCGCCATGGCGCGCTACGTCGATCCGGACAGTGAAGGTCCGGTCGTGGAGCTTGGTCCGGGCACCGGTCCGGTGACGGAGGCGCTGGTCGAAGCGGGCGTGGCGCCGTCGCGTCTCGTGCTGGTCGAATTCAATTCGACGTTTTGTCGGATTCTGCACTCACGCTTTCCCGAAGCCACGCTCGTGCAGGGCGACGCGTACAGCTTGCGCCGGCTTCTTGCCAGCCTGCTGCTGCAGCCGGCGGCCGCGGTGGTCTCCGGCCTGCCGCTCGTCACCAAGCCGATCCGGGAGCGCGTGCGGCTGATACGCGACGCCTTCGATCTGATGCTGCCGGGAGGGCCTTTCGTGCAGTTCACCTACTCGATGGCGGCGCCGCTGCCGAAGCGGCTCGCCG
>JASHWN010000014.1 GCA_030044035.1 Xanthobacteraceae bacterium | reverse complement strand
CAGCAACGCCGCGTCCGCGCCCCGGCAAACGCCCCGGCACAAGCGACGGTGCCGGCCGCGCCTTCGCCCTACGAGACCGGCGCGCCGAATATCGCCGGCGGCGCGGCGGTGGCGCCGACCATGGGCAGCCAGATGACGGTCTCGGGCGCGGACCTCAACGCCCGTCCGATCTCGCGTCCCGGTGAAATCGTCGAGGCTGCGCCCGGCCTGATGACGGTCATGCACGCCGACGCCGGCAAGGCCAATCAGTATTATTTGCGCGGCTGGAATCTCGATCACGGCACCGATCTCGCCACCTTCGTCGACGACGTGCCGATCAATCTGCCGACCCATGCGCACGGCCAGGGCTACACCGACCTCAACTGGCTCATTCCGGAGACCGTCGGCGGCATGGACATCCGCAAGGGGCCGTATTGGGCCGACGTCGGCGACTTCGAAAATGCCGGCAACCTGCACATCAATTTCCGCGACAGCGTCGAACAAAATATCGAGTCGGTCAGCGTCGGCAGCTTCGGCTACGAGCGCTATCTGACGCTCGGCTCGACCAAGCTCGGCGGCGGGACGCTGCTCTATGCCGGCGAATTCAACAGCTATGACGGTCCCTGGACCAATCCCGACGACATGAACAAATTCACCGGGCTGTTGCGCTACACGCGGGGCACGGCGACCGACGGCCTGTCGCTGACCGCAGCGGCCTACACCAATAGCTGGAACTCGACCGATCAGAACGCGCTGCGGTACTACACGACCGGCCAAATGGGCCTTTATGGCCAGTTCGATGGGACCGACGGCGGCGACACCGCCCGCTTCTCGCTGTCGGGGCGCCTGGCGCAAACCACCGACGACGGATCGTGGAAGGCCAACGCCTATGTCGTCAAATACATGATGGACCTGTGGAACAACTACACCTATGACACCTACAATCCGGTGAACGGTGATCAATTCCATCAGCACGACGATCGCGTTTACGGCGGCGGCGGCGCCTCGCGCACGTTCGACGGCGCGCTGTTCGGTCTACCGACCGAGACCTTGATCGGCGTCCAATCGCGCTACGACGACATCATTACGGCATTGAACTATTCGGATCAGCGGCAGCTGTTGACGCCGTACATCTACGATCACGTCGGCGAAGGCAACGGCGCAATCTACACCGAGAATACGATACACTGGACCAACTGGTTGCAGACGGTCCTCGGTTGGCGCGGCGATTATTATGCAGCTTCGGTCAACTCGATCCTGCAGCCGGCGAATTCGGGATATCGCCAAGAGGCCATCGGCAGCCCGAAATTCCGCATGGTGCTGGGGCCGTTCGCCAACACCGAATTTTTTGTCGGCGCCGGCGGCGGCTACCACAGCAACGACGCGCGCAGCACGCTGGTCACCCAGGTGCCGGGCGATCCGGCGACGCCCGAGGGATGGTCGCCGTTTCTGGTGCGCTCGACCGGCGCCGAGGTCGGCGTCCGCAGCAAAGCCATACCGAACCTCGACAGCTCGGTCAGCCTGTTCTACATCCATCAGAACTCCGAGCTGTTTTTCGACGGCGATACCGGCGATACCACGCCGGGCCTGCCCAGCGACCGCACCGGCGTCGAGTTCACCAACGATTACCGTCCGGTCTCGTGGGCACACATCGACGCCAATCTGGCGCTGTCGCGGGCGCGGTTTATCGGTTACGACTATACCCAAGCGGCGCTCTACCAGTCGCTCGCCGGCTATCCGCAGTCGCAGATCGGCAATGCGCCGGGCAATTACGTCTATAACGCGCCTTGGATGATCGCGTCGGCCGGCATCACGCTCGGCGCGAAGGCCGGCTGGTTCAGCGCGCTGCGCTGGCGCTACATCAGCTCGCGGCCGCTGACCGAGGACGGCATCTTCCAGTCGCCGCCATTCAACATCATCAATGCCGGCGTCGGTTACCGGTTCGAGAACGGCTGGCGCATCCAGCTCGACGCGCTCAACCTGCTCAACTCGACGACCGATTTGGCCACCTACGCCTATGGCACACTGCTCACCTCCGATGCCCTGTACGCCATGTGCAATCCGACGCCGAAGATTCCGGCGGCGGTCTGCGCCAACGGCTTCATGGACTACGTCTACCACCCGGTCGAGCCGCTGGCCTTTCGGTTGACGCTCGCCGGACCGCTGGAGACGATCGGCACGCTCAACATTCCGGCGATGGCCGCCGACATGAAGCGATCGTTTCCGGCGGCGCCGCTGCGGCCCGGGGCCTACGATTGGACCGGGCTTTATGTCGGCGCGCATGTCGGTGCCGCGTTGTCGAACACCAGCGGCAGCACCGTCAACGCCGCAACGGGCAGCACGACGGCGCCGATCTACGGCAGTCCGCCGAATTGGCACGGCGGCGTTCAGGTCGGCTACGATTATATGCTGCCATCGCGCGTCGTGATCGGCGTTGTCGGCGACGTGACCTCCGGCGGCACCAAGTCGATCACGGCCACGGATGCGTCCGGCACCAGCGCCAGCCAGCTCACCGTGTTCGACAGCGAAACCGTGCGCGGGCGGCTCGGCTACGCGCTCGACAACGTGCTGCTTTACGGCACCGGCGGCTGGGCCTGGTCGAGCAATCAATACATCCGCACCCAATTGACCGGCACGCTCAACCTGGCGACCGCCGGCACCGACGAGGCGGTCAACCGCTATCTCGGCGGCTGGACCGCGGGCGCGGGAGTGGCGGTTGCCTTTGCCCAGAACTGGAACGCCTTCGCCGAGTATCGCTATACCGACTACGGATCGACGGTGATCGGATTGCCGTTCTCAGAACTCGCCACGACGTCGACGACCAAAGTGAGCACGCTCGACGTCGGGGTGAACTACAAGTTCAACTGGGGCGCACCGGCGAGCGCCAATGCCGCGCCGGTGGTCTACAAGTCGCCGCCCGCTCGTTACGCCGACGGGCCCGCGCTTCCCGTCAAGGCACCTTCTGTTTCCCCTGCCTTCACCTGGACCGGGTTCTACATCGGCGGCGACAGCGGCTATGGCTGGCAGGCCGCCAACGGAATTTTGACCACCGCGGCGGGGGCACCTTTGGCGGCCTACGATTACAGCGTGAACGGCCCGTTTGCCGGAATCTTCGCCGGTGCCAATTATCAACTCGGTCAGTGGGTGGCCGGAGTAGAAGCCGATTGGCAGCGCGCCAACCTGACCGGCAACAGTCAACAGCAGGCCGCGCTCGGCGCCACCGGCGCCCTTCCCGGCGGCCCTTTCACCGTCTCGACCACGATCAAAAACTACGAGTCGGTCCGCGGCCGATTGGGCTTTGCCTTCGATCGTTTCCTTGTCTTCGGCACCGGCGGGTTGGCATGGGGCGATCCTGCGAACACCTACGCGCTTCTCGGCTCCGCTCCGTTCGCTGCCAATGGCGGCAACTTTTCCGGCTGGACCGCCGGCGCCGGACTGGACTACGCCTTGACCGGCAACGTCTTCGGCCGCCTCGAATACCGCTACACCGAGCTGAAGACCGCGGGCTTCGTTAACGTCGCCACCAATTCCGCCGCTGCCGCGAACCCAGTGCCGGTCAGTGACGTTCGCGTCGGTCTCGCCTATAAATTCGGGCCGCTCTTCGGCAACTATTGAGCGCCCGATGAGCGAACAAATAGCCGATGCCGGAGAGCAAATGGCCGATTGCCCGGGAAGAGCGGCGCTTGATCCAGCCGCGCTGATCGCCCCCCTTGGGTTCGACGACTTCTTCCGCGAGCATTGGGAGCGCAAGCCGCTTTATCGCCGCCGCGGCGAGCCGCACTTTTATGACGGCGTCATCACCAATGCCGATTTGGATGGCATCATTTCGTCCGCGGACTTGCGTTATCCGGCGATCCAGCTCGCCAGGAACGGCTCCTATCTGCCGGCGGAGGCCTATACCAGGAATATCAAGCACGGCACCGAGTTCTTCAACGGCGTGCCTGACCTCCGACAAATCCAGTCCGAATATGGCTCGGGTGCGACCGTGGTGTTGCCGGCGCTGCAGCGGACCTGGCCGCCGTTGCACCTTTTGTGCTCGGCGCTGGAAGACGAATTCAGCCACCCGGTGCACGCCAACGCCTATCTGACGCCCGGAGATTCGCCGGGATTCACGCCGCACTACGACACCCATGAGGTGTTCGTCCTGCAGATCGCCGGCACCAAGCGCTGGCGCGTGTTCGAGCCGGCGCAACCGCTGCCGCACCGCGGCCAACCGTTCAGCCCCATCGGTTTTGCTTTGCCGCCGCCGCTGCTCGAACTCGAGCTGCAGCCGGGCGACCTTTTGTATCTGCCGCGCGGCTACGTGCACGCCGCCCACACCTCGCACGGCCATTCGGCGCACGTCACCATCGGCATAACGGTCTACACCCGGGTCGAGCTCATTGCCGAGCTTGCCAACGCGGCAAAGGAAATCGCTCCGCTGCGCGCCGCGTTGCCGCCCGGTTTCATCGGCCGCGATGAGCTCAAAAGGACGCTGCAGCGCGATCTCGTCCAATGCCTGGATCTATTGCGAAACAATATCGACGGCGAGCGGCTGATCGAAAACTTTTTGCAGAAGGTGAGGTCCGCCCGCCTTGCCCCGCAGGAACGGTTTCATTCGGAGGTCGCGGTAATCGGATTGCAAACGCGGCTCAAAACTCCCGCCGCGGGCAGCTATCACATCTCTATCGAGCGGCGTGGCGTCGTCATGGAATTCGCCGGCAAGAAGTTCGTCCTGCCGGAAAAAATCCGAGAGACGATCGACGAGATGTGCAGGAGACAATCATTCCGGCCGGCAGAGCTTTCCGGCCCGCTCGGCAACGACGCCAAGCTCAACCTGGCGCGGTATCTGCACGGCGAGCGCTTCCTGACCCTGGCCGATTGACGAATGTTGGGGCGCTAGTGATCGAACCGCAGCGCATCGGTCGTTTCCTGGCCGTCGACAAATTCGGTTACATCCAGCCTGACGTCGCCATCGAGCGTGTCGGGACGATTTGGCGGCCCCTCCTGAGGTTCGTGCGCGACGGGTTGATGAGCCGGCCGGGCGTCCGCTCGGTCTATCTGCGCGGCTCGATCGCCCGGGGATTGGCGATTGAAAACGTCTCCGACGCGGATTTTATCTACTTTTCCGAGACCAATTTCGATCCGGCCGATATCGAATTCGAAGACGCCGCCGCTGCAAAGTTCCCCTTTGCCGGAGGCCTTGAGCTTTTGCGCCTCGGCCGCGCGGCCTTCGATGAAATTCGTCCCAGGCAGAGACGCCCGTATTTTCACATGCTGCTCAAGACCCAATGCCTGTTCCTCGCCGGCGACGATATCGCCAGGGATATCGCGCCGTTCCGGATCGGCCCCGACATGGTCAGTCATGTTTTTTCGCTGCAAAGCGATTTCGCGCGATTGCCAAGGTTGCTGCAGGCAGGCCGCGACGGCGGCGTCGAACAATCGATGCACCGATGGTTTTCGCGAAGAATCGTACGCTCCGGATTTGAGATCACGATGGATCGATGTAATCGCTTTACGCGCGATCTTTATCTCTGCTACGAGCAATTTGCCGCGTTTTATTCAGAGCGGTCCGAGCAAATGTTTCGTGTACTGATCAATTGCCTCAACGGCGGCGAGAGCCCGCTGCAATACGGCGAACTCGTTGCATTTCTGGCCAGCGAGAGCGCGCGTCTCGTTGCCATTGCGCCCAGGCCATAAAGCGACCAATTTCGCCGATGCGACCCTCATCGCGTGTTGTGAACGTGGCTGTGCGAATGGCGGCGCGCGCGGTCGCCGCCATGAGCGTGATGTTCGCTGCCTTCCTTGACCGGGATCGCCAACAGCCGGCCGTAGCGCACCCCGCGCTCGGCTATCACCTGGTCGGCGACGCTCTGAACGTCGCGATTGCGGCCTTTGAGGATCGCCACTTCCAGGCAGCTCTCATGATCGAGATGCACATGCATGGTCGCCAGCGCCACATCGTGATGTTCGTGAAAAGAGTGCACCAGCCGACTGCCCAATTGCCGCGCGGCATGGTCGTAAACGTAAACCAGCGCTCCGACGCAATCATGGCCGCCGCTCACGCTCTGCATCGCTTGGGCGAGCCCGGCCCGCGCCAAATCCCTGACGGCCTCGGAGCGGTTCTGGTATCCGCGCGTCGCGATGATGCGATCGACGTCCGCCATGAGGTCATCGTCGAAAGTGATCGTAATGCGTTGCATGAACCGCTTCCTTCCGGTTTTGGCGCAGCGTGCGTGGGTGCTACAATATTCCTGAATGAACAAATAAGCAAAATTGGTATGATGATCGAAGGCACACGCTCATACCCATTTGCGCGTGTGGCCCCGAACGGAGCTTAGAGCGGTTCTAGTTTCGGTGCAGTGGGCGATGACAGGCACGCTCCCTGGATTGCGAATTGCCGGACGCTGCTGCAGCCGATAAGCTACCACTCGCGCGCAACAGGCCACGGCTTTGCATCGCGGCTGTGTGTCGTTACTGGGGGGCGACCGTAAGGAGCCGGGGAAAACACCAATGACGGGCCTCATTTCCACCAACACGTTTTGGACCCTATGGCTGTTCGGTCACCTCATCTTGGCGTTGGGCTTGCTTGGCGCGGTCACGCACCAGGCCATGACGGTGGCGTTCCCTGTCCGTAAGCCCGCCGCAGGGGCAGGGATCGTAACGCGCTTTCGCGCGGTGCCCGCCGCCGGATACGCAACGGCGGTCTGCGTGCTCTATGTGCTCATCTTCCTCATAGGCTCATTCATTTACACGCAGTATCGCGTCGCCATCCGGATTCCGCTCGAGGCCCAGCATTATTACAAGACCGGAGGTTTCTTCGACTTCAAGGAGCACATGGCGACGATCGGCTTGGTCTTGCTGCCGGCCTATTGGTACTTTTGGAAAAATGCGCAAAGCCCGGAATATGACAACGCGCGCAAGGGTGTGACCCTGGTGCTCGCCGTCATCGTCTGGTTTCTCTTCATCGTCGGCCATGTCCTCAACAACACAAGGGGCTTCGCGTCATGAGCACCGCCATAAATACCGCCGGCACGACGCGACCCACATCGTCATTGGCGAGGTCGAGTAAATTCGGGACGTTCGCCATAACCTTTTCGATTTCCGGCCCCGTGATTTATTGCGTGATCCAATATCTCAACTATCCGCTTGTCACCTACTGGCCGGCGATCGGTCGCCTGGTCTGGGGACTCGAGACAGCGCGCCCCAATTCAGGGCCGAACATGCTTTGGTACGGGTGGACGTTGACGACCGTCATCATCGCTGGCGCGCTTGGCGTCATCGCCATGTTCGTTCCCGAACGCGTCACTAAGAAGGTTCCGCTCTGGCTGGTGTGGGTGTTCCCGGTCCTGGCGGTCCCGTACGTGGTCTATTCGTTGATGTACTGGTGGCGGCTCGCCGCCAGGCAGTGAGGCCGCCGCCAGTCGAGTTTCAGAACGGTCTTTCGCGGCCTTGAGCGCCGGTACCTTTCGGCCGGCGATGGCCGAGTCGCCGCGAAAGCCGATCTCGCGGGTCAATTCATGATGTTGGCGCCGACGACGCGAGGTTTCTGAGTTTAGCCAGCGCCGCGGCGTCGTTCTCCTGATAGGCAATGACGGTGACCAATTTACCGTCAGGCCCCACAAGATAGATGATGGCGGAATGATCCATGGTGTAACCGCCGCCATCGGTGGGGATTTTCCTGTAATAGACGCGATACTGCTTTGCGATCTGCACGATCTGCGCCAGAGTGCCGGTATAGCCTCGGATGTGCTTGTCGAACGACGCCAGATAAGCATGCATCGCCGGCACCGTGTCCCGCTCCGGATCGACGGTCACGAACACGTAATTGAGCTTGTCGGCGTCAGGCCCAAGCTTTCGGATCCAGCGCGACAAGTCGAACAGCGTGGTCGGACAGACCTCCGGGCAGAAGGTATAGCCGAAATACATGGCATAGGGCTTGCCGGCGAGCGTCTTTTCGGTGACCGTCGCGCCGTTATCATCGACAAGCGTGAACGGCCCGCCGATCGACGTTGTTGCGGCCTCCTGCCCGCCTACGCGCATCGAAATGGCGTAGACGATGCACAGCGAGGCGAAGGCAAAACCAAGAACGCCGGCAAGCCCCGTCAAGAGCCATTGGCGCGCCGGCATTACTTCATCTCCATATTGCCCATGCCGCCGCCGGGCTTCTTGTCCTGCATCCCGCCCATGTTGCCCATGCCGCCGTCGGCCGGCGTGGCAGCCATGGCCTGGACCGGAACTGTCACCGCAATATTCCCAGCCTTCGCAAAAGTGAGCGTCAGCGAGAATTTTTCGCCGGCCGCGAGTGGCTTCTTCAATCCGATCAGCATCACGTGATAGCTCATCGGTTTGAGCACCACCGACCCCTTGGCCGGAATCGGCAGGCCGCCAGAGATTTCGCGCATTTGCATCACGCCGTTCTCGACCTTCATTTCATGAATTTGCACCTTTTCGGCGATATCCGACGACGCACCGGTCAGGCGGTCGGCAGTGCCGGATTTATTGTCCACAGTCATATAGACCGCACCGGTGATGGCGCCGCCGGGCGTTGCCCGCGCCCAAGGTTGTTCGACGGTGATGGCAGCGGTGCCGGCTCCTTGAGCGAGGGCGGGAACAGCAATGGCGATCAACAACGCCGCGCCAGCGAGTTTCGCGAAAGTGCGCATGATGGTCTCCGTGAGCGCATGAGGAAAAGCTCGGCGGAAGCCGAGCACGTTTCAGCATCAGACGGAGATAGAAGGAGGCGCGCGGGGCTCACCCTGCCGATGGCGGATTTGCGGGGCGAATGCCGCATCGCCAATCGGGTGCGAAATCGCAGCAATCAGCATGGCGGCGTGGGCGGGAAACGCAGGAGCCTCGCCCGCAGTCGCGACATGGCCGGCGCTTTGCGCCGCAACGAAGCAGAACGGACATTGCGGTGCGGGGGCTGGTTCGTGCCGGTGACTGCCGCGCCCATCGGCGGTTTGACTGGAAGCAAAGCTGCAGCGGACAAAGCCGGCCTGATCCGGCGCCGCGCCCAACGACATGCCGAGCCCGACGCTCGCCATCATGGCCTGGATCGCGAGCGAATAAGCCACACCGACGGCCAAAAAGCCGCCTTTCGATCGCGTCCGAACGAATCGCCGCAGGCCTCTCATCAAACGCGACGATAGCACGGCCCGAACATGCTGGCCACAAATCGGCGCCGGAATAGACGGGCGCAAGTCGGGGTTAGTCGCTAGTGTTGCCGCACCTGCAGTCGAGCCGATCCAGGAGGAAAAGATGCGTAAATCGATCATGGTGGCGATCGTCGCCATAGCCACAGCTGCGACCGTGGCCTTCGCGCAGATGGCGCCGACCAAAACCGGCGATAGCGCCAAGGGCAAAGTGCTCACCAACGACAGCGGTATAACGCTGTATGTCTTCGACAAGGATTCCGGCGGCAAATCGGCCTGCAACGGCCCGTGCGCGGGCAATTGGCCGCCGCTGAAAGCTTCAGCCGAGGCGATGCCGATGGGCGACTACAGCGTTATCACTCGCGACGACGGCAGCAAGCAGTGGGCCTACAAAGGCCGTCCGCTCTACAATTGGAAAAACGACAAGAAGCCGGGCGACATCACTGGCGACGGCTTCCTCAACGGCGCCTGGCACATCGCCCAGCCGTAGATCGACCCAATTATAATTGCGAAGCGCGATTGAAGGCTCGTGGCGGCAGAAACAGTGACTGCTGCCCCTTGACTTTTGCAAGACATTTCCATATTCGTTGAAATGTGGAAACGATAAACGCCGTCGCGGCTTTGGCCGCGCTCGCTCAAGAAAACCGCCTGGAAATCTTCCGCCTGCTGGTCCAGGCCGGGCCGGAAGGGATGGCCGCCGGGCAGGTCGCGGAACAGCTCGGCCTCGCCCCCAACACGCTGACATTCCATTTCGACCGGCTGCGCTTTGCCGGACTGGTCACGGTCCGCCGCGACGGCCGTTCCATGATCTATGCGGCGCGGTTTTCGGCAATGAACGAGCTTGTTGCCTTCCTCACCGAGAACTGTTGCCAGGGCGCGCCGGAGCAGTGCGCGCCCGCCGCAGTCTGCAAACCGAAGGGAGTAGCCCATGAAGCGGTTTCACGTGCACGTCGCCGTTGACGATCTGAAACAGTCCATCGGCTTCTATTCGGCACTGTTTGCCGCCGAGCCGTCCGTCATCAAGACCGATTACGCCAAGTGGATGCTGGACGACCCGCGCGTGAATTTCGCCATCTCGACGCGCGGGCGGGAGCCCGGCCTCGACCATCTTGGCATCCAAGCCGAGAGCCGCGACGAACTGAAAGAGATTTACGCCCGGCTGCACCAGGCCGGCGGGACCGTCATCGAACAGGGTCAAACCGCGTGCTGTTACGCCAAGTCGGAAAAGTCGTGGATTGACGATCCCGCAGGCATCGCATGGGAGACGTTCCACACCACGGGCGAAAGCACCGACTACGGCGACGGATCGGGCGAGCGCGTTGCGCGAGTTGCGCGTGAGAAATCGTGTTGCTCGCCCGCGCCGAAAATCGCAGAGCCGGCCTGCGGTTGTTCGGCGTGAGCCGTGCCATGGCCGATCGACCTTTCAATGTCCTTTTTCT
>JASHWN010000131.1 GCA_030044035.1 Xanthobacteraceae bacterium | reverse complement strand
GCAATAGCGAGGGCACCCTTTGCGTCGTCGGCCTGTTCTTCTTCTCGATAATCGGCCGACAGAGCTGCACGCATTCGTCGCAAATAAAAACGCCCGGGCCAGCAACGAGTGTCTTGACCTCAGTTTGCGCTTTGCCGCAGAACGAACAGTGATATTCGCGCCGGTTGGCCCGCGTCGTCTTTGCCTTCGGCATGGCTCCGCCCTTTCGTCAACCACTGGTTGACAGTCAATCATGTGTTGACGCGGATGTCAACCTTGTATTGACGGCTGGGCTTGGTCGGCGCGGCGCGGAGCTTGCTTGCTTACGCCGGTAGCCGCTGGTCGGGGGCGACCAGCACGTAGGGTGGGCAAAGGCGCCAACGGGTCCGCGCGAAGCGCGGCCCGATGACAAGCTCTGCGCCGTGGCCACGCGTCTTTCGCGTTTGGATCATGCGCCCGGTGGGCACGCTTCGCTTTGCCCACCCTACGCTTGCTGTCACGATGTTAGACCGAGGCGACGCAATCGATCTCGATATCGAACTGCCCCGGATGCGCGGGGACATTCACGAACATGCGGGCGGGCGGATTGTTCGCAAAGAATTTGGCATAGACGCCGTTGACGGCGGGGAACATCGCCACCGAGGTGCAATAGACGGTGCACTTCAAAACGTTGTCGAGGGAGGCGCCAGCGGTCTCCATGCAGAGTTTCAACTGGTCCAGCACCAATTCAGTCTGGCGCTCGATCGGCGCCTTGACGATTTCGCCCGTCGCCGGATCAAACGGCGGCAGGCCGGACACATAAAGCGTATTGCCGTGACGGGTCATCACGGAAGCGGGCGCCTTGTAGCGTTCGAGATAACTTGAAAGCGGCTCGACCCTTATGATCTCTCGGCTCATAATAATTCTCCTTTGATTACGGGATGCCGCGAAGGCTGCCGATCCTGCGTGTAAACAAATGACCCCCGGCTGTGGTTGCGGTGGCCGCAAAGCGGCGTCCATGTTCGCTTGCCGCCGTGCTCGCCCGGTGGGCACGCTTCGCTTTGCCCACCCTACGCGCGCTTATCGCTGATGGCGTCGATGATCAGCTTCGGGACGATGAGGCCGAGGCTCATCGCCACGACGACGAGAGCGGCGGTCATGCCATCGGCGATGGTCCCCGCAATCAGCGGCAGCGTCAGCGCTCCGCCGCCATGGAGCTGCACCAGCCCGCTCATCATCCGAAACAGATAGACGCCGGGTATCATCGACACCACGGAAGCGAAGCCGATGGGCCGTTGACGAACAACGTCCGCGCAAAGGCGAGAACGAGATTGCAACGCTCATCGGACGTCATGGCGGCGTCTTGGTCCGTGCGTCTGGTCGCCTACACGACTGAGTTCTTCACAGGCGCAGAGGGGCTACCCGTCAGCGTCGATCTCCGCGGGCCGTGGTTGCAAAATCGTGCGCGTCGCAGGTTATCCCCTGTTGGGTACCAAGGAATCCCTGGCGCCCGGCTTGAGCACGACGTAGGCGCGGCGCCACGGTTGATCGTCGATCAGCCGCCATTTATGGCCCTTGCCGATATGGTCTTCGGCGACAAGGACGTCACCCGGCCGCATCACGAATGTCTCGCCGTCGGGCGTCAGCCAGGCCGCCAGCCCGATGGTGAACGACGGATAGATGATGTGAAACGAGACCGTGACGGCGAACTGTAAACGCGAGAGCAGGAACGCTATGTTGTCCACGACCAATCTCTCTCATCGCCAGAGATTCTCCCGCTTTGCTTAGGGACGAACGTGGCTGTTGTCGCCATGTGCAAAAGGCTTTGCTGCGATCGCGACCACTACGAGGGCGATGCCCAACGGCAATAACGGCGCGTAAGTCGGCCTATCTATCGAGAGAGCCGTGCCAGCGGTGGCGTCAATGACCACAGCGGCAAGCACGCCAAATAACCGGTGCCGGGCGCTTCCCAAAACTTTGTCATACTTTCGAGATTTTTGCGCGTTCTTCGGCCATCAGCGCCGACCATCGATCGATTGCGCACACGCGATGCCGCGCTTGCGAGCGGAAACTCGCCGGCGCTCAATGCCGCAGCAACAGCGCGGCGATGAGTGCGAGCGCCAAAAGCGCCGCGACGCCCTGCCAGAACGCGACCGGGTTGCGCTCGTAAAAGGTCGGCGGCCGGCCCGCACCGACCGGGGCGCGCGCCGGTCCGTTCTCCATTTCGACCGCGAGTTCGAGCGCGTCGCGGAAGCGCTCCACCGGATCGTGCGCAACGGCGCGCGCGAGCGCGGCCGCGAGCCAGGCCGGCAAGTCCGGACGCAATGTCGACAGCGGTGCCGGCCGGGTACGACGCGGCCCGCTGGTGGCATCGATGTTGGCGTAGGGAAACTCGCCGGTGAAGGCGCGGAATAACGTGACGCCGAGCGCATAAATATCGGTGGCCGCGTTGCCCGGCTCGCCGGCAAACATTTCGGGCGCCATGTAGGCAATCGTGCCGGGAATGTCCGAGGACGGGAAGTCTTCCATTCCGGGCACGCGAACGACGCCGAGATCGATCAGCTTGAGCGAGCCCTCGGCCTCAAGGATCACGTTGTCCGGCTTGATGTCGCGATGGATGATGCCGGCATTGTGCAGCGCGGCCACGGCGCGGGCGAGCTTGATCGCGATGTTGCGCCCTTCCTCGAGGCCGATCGCCGGGCGCCGCGCCAGCCGCGTCTCGAGCAGCTCGCCCTGATAAAGCGGCATCACCGTATAGAGACAAGTTTGCCGGCCCGGCGGCAGCTCGATGGTGCGGCCGACCCAGGGACTATTCACACGCGCGCCCACCCAAGCCTCGCGCACGAAGGCGGCGCGATAGGTATCGACCGCGGCAACTTGCGGCTTGGGAAATTTCAGCACCACCTCGCCGCCTTCGATCTCATCGACGGCGCCGAACAGCCGGGTGTAATGGCCGTCCGACACCAGCACCTTGAGCACGAAGCCGTCCACGCTCTCGCCGGCGATCGGCGTCGGGATGAGCGGCAGCTGCATGATCGCCGAGCCGATGTCTGCAGACTCCGCGGTCGGCAGATCGACGACGTCGACCACCAGCGCCGTGCAATTGTCGGTGCTGCCGGCTTGGAGCGCCGCGGCGATCAGCGCGCGGGCGGAATCCTCGGACGCCGAGCGCTCGCGCAAAATGTCGGCCATGGCTTCGGGCGGCAGAAAGGCGTGCACGCCGTCGCTGCACAACAAGAAGCGGTCGTGCAGCGCCACTGGCTGGCTCGCATAATCGAGCGGCACCTCGGTTTCGACGCCGAGCGCGCGAACGAGCGTCGAGGAGCGCTCGGCGCCGCCGTCGCGCACGTGATCCACGGTCAGGCAGGCGAGACGGTGGCCGCGCAGCCGATAGGCGCGGGTGTCGCCGACATGAACGAGGTGCGCCACGCGGCCGCGCAGCACCAAAGCGGTGAAGGTGCAGCCCATGCCGGCGAGCTTGGCGTCGCGGCGGCCTTGCGAAAAAATCCACGCATTGAGCGAAGTGAGCACGCGCGCGGCGGCGCGGCGCACTTCCATGGTCTCCGGCAGATCGCAAAAGCCGTCGAGGAAGCCGCGCACCGCCATCTCGGCGGCGACACGGCCGCCCTTGGCGCCGCCGATACCGTCGGCGATCGCCGCGACCACGTCGCGGCGCGGCTGCGGCAGCTCCCAGCCGAACACCGCGCCGGCAAAATCCTCGTTGCGTTCGCGCGGGCCCGTTTCCGAGGCAAAGCCGACGCTCGCCTTCACGCCGGGCAGGCGCTGCGCCATCAACGCCGCTCCGGCCTCGGCAGGACACCGGCGAAAGCGAGCCTATTTGTCCAGCTTGCATTGATCATGAAGAAAATAGCCGCCGGTGCTTGATGGAACCGCCACCCTAAGATTTCCCGACTTGCGATCAAGCATGTAATTGCCTTGATCGCTCGGGTCGCGCCACGAGATTGCGCTGTCGCTGATGGTGGCCGGATAGCCGTCGACGGTGCGGCGATCGAAATCGATGGTGACCTGCCAGCGCATTCCGCTGGCGGGATTGCTGCAAGCAATCGTCGTCTGCCCACGCTGCGCCTGGGCGGCAGGAGCAAGGCCGCCGATCCCAAGCGCAATCGCAGCCGCCGCCACCCATAAGCGAGCGGCCATCGATCGGCGTCGCATGCTGCCTTGTTCATAGGCAATTGCAGACATTTTAATCACCCCCTGCCCCCAACCCGCGATTTTCGCGGCCAAATGCGTGGCCTGGCCGTCCAACTACCTGGCACAAGTCTTGCGAACAACCAAACGCTCGCCTGCGCGCCAAGGACGGCGCGCAGCCGGCATCCGTTTGCCCAGGTGCCGTCCGCGCACAATGGGCATTTTTTGGGGGAAGGCATATGGCAGTCGAGATGGCACTCGTCGCAGCACCAAAATGGCTGGACACAGGAGACAATGCCTGGCAGCTGGCAGCCGCAACGTTCGTCGGCCTGCAAAGCATACCGGGACTGACCGTTCTTTACGGCGGCATCGTCAAGAAAAAGTGGGCAATCAACTCCGCTTTCATGGCGATGTACGCGTTTGCGTCGGTCCTGGTCGTCTGGGTTCTGTTTGACTACAACATGGCCTTCGGGCCGCAATGGTTCCCATTCCTCGGTACGCCGAGTCTCGCGACCTCGGCGCTCTTCACCACCGGACAAGCGACGATTCCGGCCGCAGCCGCGGGCATGCCGCCGCTCGCCTTCCCGATGGCGACGTTGATGTTCTTCCAGTTCGTGTTCGCCGCCATCACCGTCATCATCCTCGGCGGATCATTGCTCGGCCGCATGAATTTTACGGCCTGGATGATCTTCTGCCCGGTGTGGATGACGCTTGTTTACACCGTCGGGGCGTTCAGCCTGTGGGGCGGCGGCTGGCTCAGCGTCTTGGGGACGCAAGACTTCTCGGGCGGCTACGTCATCCATCTTGCCGCCGGCGTGTCGGGGTTCGTCGCCGCCATGGTGATCGGACCGCGCCTGCAGGCCGACCGCGATCATTTCCCGCCCAACAGCCTGCTGGTGACACTGGTCGGCGCCGGCATCCTGTGGCTCGGCTGGAACGGTTTTAACGGCGGCGACCCGTACTTCGCCAATGCTGACGCCGGCGCCGCGGTGCTCAACACCAACACCGCAACCGCAACTGCGCTCCTGGTCTGGACGCTGATGGACAAGCTAGCCTACGGCAAGCCGTCGGTGCTCGGCGCCGTCAACGGCATGATCGCGGGCCTGGTCGCCATCACGCCGGCGGCCGGCTTTGTCGACGGCTGGGGCGCCATCATCATCGGCGTCGTCGCCGGCATCATTCCGTGGCTGTCCATGAACAAGCTGCAGAAGACCCGGTTCATGATGAAGGTCGACGACACGCTGAGCGTGTTCTCGACCCACGGCGTCGCCGGCCTGACCGGCGGCCTGTTGGTCGGCATCCTCGCCAACCCGAACATGCTCGAGTACGTCGGCACCGACAAGGAAGCGCCCGGCGTCTCGGTCACCGGCCTGCTCTATGGCGATACCGGCCATCAGCTCCTGATGCAGCTCTACGGCGCGCTGTTCATCATCGTGTACAACGCGATCATGACCTTCATCATCCTCAAGGTGATCGGCCTGATCGTGCCGCTGCGCATGGACGAGTCGATGCTCAAGATCGGCGACGACGCGGTGCACGGCGAGACCGCCTACGCGATCGGAACCGAAGGCGAGTAACGCGTTCGGCGCGGGTCCGGGAAAAGACCCGCGCCGCCATCCACCGCCGCGAGCCCATTGCGCTCGCAAGGCTTCACTCCGCGCTTCTCCTCCTCGCGCGGTTCCTGGCGGCCCTGCCCTGCAGGGCCGCTTTCTTTATGGCGATGCGGCTTGCGCCGGCTGCCTTGATCGCCACGACCGTCACACCACAGTCACACGACGGAGCCACACAAAGCCCATCACCCAATCGCACCACCCGAAGGCTCCGCATGCGCGCTCGGTTCCTGTTTGGCATAGCCACCCTTTCCGTCACCCTCACGTCCGTAGCTGGCGCACAGACGCCGTTGCCGCGGCCGCACAATGTTGTCCTGTTCGTCGCCGACGGCCTGCGCTCCCGTCTCGTCGACGACAGCACGGCGCCGACCATGGCGGCGCTCGCCCGCGCCGGGGTCACGCTGCGCAACAGCCACGCGCTGTTTCCCACCTTCACCACCGCCAATGCGTCGGCCATGGCCACCGGGCATATGCTCGGCGACACCGGTGACTTTTCCAACACGATCGACGCCGGCTTCGAGGTGCCGGGCGCCGGCAAGAGCCTGACGCCGTTTCTGGAAAGCGATCCGGTGCTGGGCGACGTCGACGAGCACTATTCGGGCGATTACCTCGACGAAGCGACCATCCTGAAGCTCGCCCGCGACAAAGGCTACAGCACCGCCTCGGTCGGCAAGCTCGGCCCGGCGTTGATCTTCGATCACACCGAGCGCACCGGCACGCAGACCATCATCGTCGATGATTCGACCGGTAGTCCGGCTGGCATTCCTCTATCCGCCGAAATGATTGCGCGGCTGCAGGCCGTCAATCTGCCGCTGGCGGCACCGTCGCGCGGCGAGAACGGCAAGGCCGGCAATGTGAGTACGCCCGGCGCGCACAGCGCCAATGTGGTGCAGCAGGGCTATTTCGCCGACGTCACCACGCGGGCCGTGCTGCCACTGTTCAAGGAGCGCGATAAGCCGTTCGTTCTGGTGTTCTGGTCACGCGATCCGGACGGCACCCAGCATAACCAGGGCGACAGCTTGAACAGCCTGGTCCCCGGCATCAACGGGCCGACCTCGCTTGCGTCCATCCGCAATGCCGACGACGACCTTGCGCGCATCCGTTCGGCGCTGAGCGAACTCGGACTGCTCGACACAACCGACATCATCGTAAGCTCCGACCACGGTTTCTCGACAATTTCCAAGGAGAGCCAGACGAGTTCTACCGTCAAGACACGGTTTGCCGACACCTTGCCGGACCATGTGCCCTTTGGCTTCGTCGCGCTCGATCTGGCGCATGCGCTCAAACTGCCGCTGCTCGATCCCGACGACGGCTACCGGACGGTCGCGGACGGCCAGCATCCGCGACTTGGCAATGGACTGATCGGCGGCGACCGCAAAAATCCGAAAATCGTCGTCGCCGCCAACGGCGGATCGGACCTGATCTATCTGCCCGACGGCGACAAGGCTTTGGCCAAACGCGTGGTCGACGTGCTCCTCGCCGAAGACTATGTCAGCGGCATCTTCGTCGATTCGAAGCTCGGTAAATTCCCGGGCACTTTGGGATTGGACGACATCGCGCTCGAGGGCAGCGCCGTCACACCGATGCCGGCAATCGCCATCAGCTTCCGCTCGTTCGACACGATCTGCGGCGATCCGGTGCGCTGCACGGTCGAGCTTGCCGATACCGTCCTGCAGCAAGGCCAGGGCATGCACGGCTCGTTCAGCCGCGCCGATACTTGGAATTTCATGGCGATGCAGGGGCCGGACTTCAAATCGCAGTTCATCGATCCGGCGCCGGCCAGCAATGCCGACCTTGGCCGCACCATCGCCCAGTTGATGCAGCTTTCGGTGCATGACAAGGGCAAGCTCGTCGGGCGGGTACTCGCCGAGACGCTGCCGAACGGCGCGCTGCCGGCCTTCGCCAGCCGCGTCATCAAGTCAGACCCGGCTGCCAACGGCCTGGTGACGGTCATCGACATGCAGACGGTCGGCACCACCCGCTATTTCGACGCGGCCGGCTTTCCAGGTCGTACCGTGGGATTGTCGTCGATGGGCCCGGCGAGCGCGACGCAATAGAGGCGCTTGCGCCCTTCCCCGCTGTCAGACCAGCGCGAGGCGCCGGCCGGCGCGCCGGCCTTCCGCGGCGATCCATTCCAGGATGGCGAGGTCCGCCGCCTCGAAGCCGGCCGGCAGCGGCCGAGCGGGCTTGGCCGGCTGGCGCACGACGATCTGCGAACGGGCGATGACCGTCACAAGCAACGCGAGACTGAGGTCGTTCGGACCGCTCATCGGTCGCCTCCAGGCCTGGCTGCAGCACCAGCCACGTCTTTACGCCTACCCCTTGGTCGCACGAATGAAGGCTGCGGTTCAGAGCTTTTAATTCGAGGGTGGCCGCGCCAGGGCGCGAGTGCGGCAAATCTGCGGTATTCCCGCTCAAGGTTCGGTGAACGAAAAGCCTGGCCGAAAAATCTTTCCCAAGCAGTAAGGCGATTGGTCGAATCTTCCAGGCTTTTCGTCATTTCCGCATGAATAGTTCTCCGCTGCGGCCAAATATTACGGAACAGACAGGCTAGCAACATCGCGGCTTCGAACGTAGATTAGTTGTCGAATAGCTTTGGCGAAGTTGGATCAACGACGGAGGCTTTTATGGCACTGGCAATCGGCGACACCGCCCCGGATTTCGAAGCCGAGACCACGGAAGGCAAAATCCGCTTCCACGACTGGATCGGCAACAATTGGGCGGTGCTGTTCTCGCACCCCAAGGATTTCACCCCGGTCTGCACCACCGAGCTCGGTACCATGGCGCGGCTGAAGCCGGAATTCGACAAGCGCGGCGTCAAGATCATCGGCATTTCGGTCGACCCAGTCGATAATCACAAGAAGTGGGCGAACGATATCAAGGACGTGGTCGGTTTTGCCCCGAACTACCCGATGATCGGCGACACCGACCTCAAAGTCTCGAAGCTCTACGGCATGCTGCCGGCGAGCACGAGCGGCACATCGGAAGGCCGCACCCCGAACGACAATATGACGGTACGCAACGTCTTCGTCATCGGCCCGGACAAGAAGATCAAGCTCGTTCTGGTCTATCCGATGAGCACCGGCCGCAATTTCAACGAGATCCTGCGCGTCATCGATTCGCTGCAGCTTACCGCCAAGCACCGCGTGTCGACGCCGGCGGACTGGAAACAGGGCGAGGACGTGATCCTCACCGCCGCGGTGAGCGACGACGAGGCCAAGAAGCTCTATCCGCAGGGCTGGAAAACGCCGAAACCCTATATCCGCGTGGTGCCGCAGCCGCGGCAGTAAGCTTCGGCAGTGTCTGTCGGTTTCGGGCGTGCCCCACCGCGAGGCGATCTGGCTCTTCGCGAAGACGGGCACGCCCAACACGCAATTCCGCTATGAACCGCGCGCCGCACGCCCGTTCGGTCGCGCTCAGAGATACTTCTTCAAGGGCCGGCTGCCACAAACCTCCAATGTCATCCGCGTGATCGTCCGATTGTAGCGTTGCCAATTCGGATCGGCGGCAGCCAGCGCATTCGTTGGTTTTGACTGCGTGACTTTTTGAATTTGCGATTCGGTATCGGAGCGATATTTGGGATCGGCCGCGGCAGCCGCAATCTCTTTCATAAACCCCAGCATGCTTGTGTCAAAGTTCGGGTCCAAATAGGTTTTCGGCAGCACCCGTGCAATGAATTCGTCACGCCATTCGACCCATCTTAGAACGATGGAATCGATTGCCTTTTGACTGGCCAGGTTATAAAAGAACTCTCCACCGATGTCGGCGCCTTGCAGCTGAAAAAGCTTGCTGCGGACAAGGACTAAGATCAGAGCCCCAACGTAGAATGCCCGCACATAATCATTTTCGATGCTCAAGGATAAAAGCTTATCGATGTAGCCCGTCCCTTTCGGATCGGTGGAATAAAACGCCACCGCTGCCACTAAGCCGCACGCAAGCGCCAACAAGAACAGCGGCCCCGAGCTGAAGAATTGGCTCGGTACGTTTATATATAGCTTACTGAGGCGCTGATAACAGTCGACGTATATGGCGGCTGCGGCCACCACGAGCGCAATCGCGCAGCCTACCACAAAAGCCGGATTTGACAGCGCCCCCTCCCTAGACGATCAGGCGGTATTCGCGGATATTCCCTTGGAACTCAGCATGACGATTGTGTCGCTCGCGCGCGAAAGCAGGTCGCCGCCCGATGGGATCTCGCCTTTGACGTCGATCAGTCCCTCGCCGTGTAGCAACCGCACGTGGTGGCTAACCACCTCAGGCGGCAGTGAACTGCGGAGCACAAGCTCGTCCAACGGAATGCTTTTCGCGTGTCTGATGATTTCGAAGACGTCTGACATCGCGTAATCTCCTTTGAACACAATTCTAGCAGGTTTCCGATACGAACGAAAGTGAGTACAATAACCCGCGTCGGCTGCCGCATTCCATGACTTACCAGTCTGAAAGCTCTCAATATGGGCGACAATGAATCTTGATTCCACCTTGCAGCCGCCGTTTGCCGACTTCATGGGTATGAAGATCACCCACCTGTCGCGCGACAAGGTGGTGGCCGAGATGCTGGTGCGCGGCGAGCTGGAGAATCGGATGGGCGTGCTGCACGGCGGCGCGCTGATGGCGCTCGCCGACAACCTCGGCGGCACCGCCACCATGGCCAACCTGCCCGACGGGGCGCGCACCGCGACCATCGAAAGCAAGACCAATTTCTTCTCCCCGATCCCGATCGGCGACACCGCCTACGCCGAATGCACGCCGCTTCATCGCGGCCGCAGCACCATGGTGTGGCAGACCCGCATCACCCGCAACGACGGCAAACTCTGCGCCATCGTTACCCAGACGCAGATCGTCATTCGGGCCGAGGAGGATTAGCCCGAGCGACGGCCGCGCCGCACGCGCCGTCATCAATGGACCAGAGGCGTTACAGCAATTATAGCTACTCAGCGGTTGTGGTCCTCAATAAGGTCATTCGTGGCCTCTTCCGGAGGGAACGTCCATGAAATGCCCAAACTGCGACAAGGACC
>JASHWN010000013.1 GCA_030044035.1 Xanthobacteraceae bacterium | reverse complement strand
CCGCGGTCGGCGCCACCTTCGAGCACGTCGTCAAGCTCAACAATTATCTGGTCGACATGGCGCATCTGCCGGTCTACTTCGAGGTGCGCGACCGCTACGTCGACACCAAGAACCCGCCGGCCTCGACCACGATCCAAATCTCGAAGCTGGCGCGCGAGGATGCGCTGTACGAGGTTGAGGCGATCGCGGTAGTGCCGGAGCAGTGATTGCAACCTGGCGGCCTTTCCACGTTGACCGTCATCCTGAGGTGGCCGCCGAAGGCGCCCTCGAAGGATGCGGCATCCAAATCGGCTTTAGCCGATTTGGACAATAAAACCTGCCGAAATCGGGCAGGCCCCGATTTCGGATGCGCCCGGGCCGTCGCCCTTCGAGGCTCGCTTCGCTCGCACCTCAGGGTGACGGATGTGAGGTACTGGAAATGATGCTTAGTATTCGATTACGGTGTCTGCTTAGACGTGGGAGAAAACCATGAAGCTCGTGGCACGGCGCATGTTTGGCTGCGCAATTGTTGGAGGCTGCGCCATCGCCGCGGCGATGACGCTCGGGCTCGGCCCCGCTGCCGCGCAGGACAAGACCTACGCGATGAAGATTTCGCTGCCGACCATCAACGATCCGAGCTTCGTGTATGCCAAAGCCTACGCGGCGGCGCTGGAGAAGGATTCCGGCGGCCGCATCAAGCCGCAGATCTTTCCGGTCAGTCAGCTCGGCTCGATCCCGCGGCAGATCGAAGGCACGCAGTTCGGCTCGATCCAATGCGCGCTCATCCCGCCGGAATTCTTCGTCGGCGTCGACGAACGCTTCGAGGTGATGGCGGCGCCCGGCCTGGTCGATTCGCTGGCGCACGGCCAGCGCGTCGCCGCCGATCCGGCCGTGCGCAAGCTGATGCTCGGGCTCGGCGCCAACAAGGGTTTGCACGGCGTCGCCATGTTCATGAACTCGCCGTCCTCGGTGATCGCCAAGGCGCCGATCCGCCATCTCGCCGACTTCAAGGGCAAGAAGATCCGCGTGCTCGCCTCGCCGTTCCAGATGACGCCGATCGCGCGGCTCGGCGCAACGCCGGTGGCGATGACGCTCGCCGACGTGGTGCCGGCGCTGCAGCAGGGCGCCGTCGATGGCGCGGTCGGCGGCATCGTGGTGTGGACGCCGATGCACTTTGCCGACGCGGCGAAATTCGTCACCGAGACCGGCCAGCCCGCGGTGTTCGTCATGGCCGAGGTCAACAAGGCCTGGTACGACTCGCTGCCGGCCGATTTGCAGAAAATCGTCGACGCTGACGCCGCCGCGCAGCAGGCCGCGATCGCGCCGGCGGCGCAAGATATCGTCGAAAAAGCCCGTCAGGGCTGGACCGCAACCGGCGGCGAACTCATCAGCCTGCCGGCCGCCGAGCAGGCGGACATGATGAAAACGTTTTCCGACGCCGTCGCCGAAGTGGCCAAGGCGAAGCCGCCGCTCGCCGAAGCCTACGGCATCGTCAGCGACGCCGCGCGGCGGACGCAGTAGGCAGCTCCAGCACCTAACGTTTCCAACAAACAAAAAACCGCCCGTGGATGGCGCCGCGGGCGGCAGTTTGTCCAAGACGTCTTTTTTTATTCCTTTGGTTTCCTTTAGTTCTGCTGCGTGCCGGGCGCGGCAGCCTGCGGCTGCAGCTGCGGGTTGGCGGCGAGATAGTCGTCGTAGCTGCGGCCGGCGTAGTTCGGCTTGGTCGGCACTTGCGCCATCGGCGTCTGCTTGGCCGGAACGTCGCTGGTCGGCGCCTTGGCGGCATCGGCGGTGTCGCCCTCGACCGGCGCGCTGGCCGATTCCTTGGTGCAGACATCGGCGAACACGACGAGGCCTTCCGGCGTATAGGTCTTGGTCAGGCAGGTGCAGGGGCCAGGTACCGCAGTGGCGGGCGCCTCGACAATGTCTTCGCCGTCGAGCACGATCCAGCGGCCGCCTCGGAACACCCAGTGATGATGATGGCGGTAGTGCAGGTGGCCGATGACGATCGGCGGAACGGGGCCGCGGAGACGGCGAATGACCATGCGGTTCGAGCGCAGGCCTGGATTATGGTTCACCGCTGCCATGTGGATGCGGCCGCCCGACGAGAAGTGGCTGCCGCCGCTCATACCGCGGGCATATACGGCGCTCGAACCGAGAGTGACGCTGGCAGCAGCCACACTGGCCGCGGCCGCAAGGGTGAGGATCAGTTGGCGTGACATGGTCGTTCTCCGAGGGTTCTTTTTCCAAAGGCCGGCTGCGCGGCCGATGCCTATTGGTCGGATGGCTCGGAGATTAGGTTCATAGGGAATGGCTGGTCCGATCGAGCTTGCGCTCGTCCCCGCGAAAGCGCGGACCCAGCTCTTTGGACCGCCTCTGGATTCCCGCTTTCGCGGGAATGAACGGACGTTAATTAATGCGCGTCGTCCCAATTGTCGGCAGCGTGCGCCTCGACGTGAATGGGAACTGACAGCGAGACCGCCGGCAGCGGCGCTTCGATCATCACCTGGGTGACGACCGGGATCGTTTTCTCGACTTCGGCGTCGGGCACTTCGAACACCAGTTCGTCGTGCACCTGCAACAGCATCTGCGCGGCGAGCTTTTGCTTCGCCAGCGCCGCTTCCATGCGGATCATGGCGCGGCGGATGATGTCGGCGGCGGTGCCTTGCAGCCGCGCGTTGACTGCGGCGCGCTCGTTGAACGAACGCACCGAGGCGTTAGAGGCGCGGATTTCGGGATAATGGCATTTGCGGCCGAACAGCGTTGTCACATAGCCGTGCTGCCGCGCGTAGCTCTTCGACTCCTCGATGAAATCGCGAATGCCGGGAAAGCGCTCGAAATATTTTCTGATATAGGCGCCGGCCTCGTCGCGGCCAATGCCGAGCTGATTGGCGAGCCCGAAGGCGGAGATGCCGTAGATGATGCCGAAATTGATCGCCTTGGCGCGGCGGCGGATTTCCGGCGGCATGCCCTTGATCGGCACGCCGAACATTTCCGAAGCGGTCATGGCGTGAATGTCGAGGCCTTCCCGGAATGCTTTCTGCAGCGGCGCTATGCCGGCGATTTCGGCCAGGAGCCGCAGCTCGATCTGCGAATAGTCGGCGGAGACCAGCTTCATCCCGGGTGCGGCGATGAAAGCGCGGCGGATCTTGCGGCCGTCCTCGGTGCGGATCGGGATGTTCTGCAAATTCGGATCGGACGACGACAGCCGCCCGGTCGTGGTGGAAGCAAGCGCATAATTGGTGTGCACGCGGTGCGTCGTCTTATTGACGAAGCCCGGCAGCGCATCGGTGTAGGTCGATTTCAGTTTCGACACCTGCCGCC
>JASHWN010000130.1 GCA_030044035.1 Xanthobacteraceae bacterium | reverse complement strand
CACCGGCGCCACGATGCCGCGCGGCTCGAGTTTTTCGTAGAGCCCGATGCGATCGTACATTTCCAGCGTCGCCGGGTGATTGGTGCCGGCGCGCGGCACCTGTTCGAGGAAATTATCGTCGCCCAGCGTTTCGATCAGACACACCGTCATGCCGGCTTGCGCCAGCGCCAGCGACAAACACAGACCGACCGGCCCGGCGCCGATGACGATGATGCGATCTGGGTAGGAGGGCATGAGATGCCACGGCGATTGTACCGTCACCCTGAGGTGCGAGCGAAGCGAGCCTCGAAGGGCGACGGCCCGAACGCCTCGGCCGCATCCTTCGAGGGCCGCTTCGCGGCCGCCTCAGGATGACGGGAAACAATTACGCCTTCGCCACCACTTCCTTGGTCGCGCCGGCCCAGCCGGTGTGGGTGAGATCGAACACGACGCCGTTCGGATCGCGGTATTTTGCCTCGTAGAACGAATTGGGCGAGGTCGGCCGGCCGGCGAGATAAGAGCCGCCCGCCTGCGTGACCTTCTTCTCCGCTTCGTCGAGATCGTCGACCCACATGCCGAAATGGTAGAGGCCCGCCTTCTCGTCGCCTTCGGTCTTCAAAAGCGCCACGTTGACGACGCCGTCCGACATGTAAACGCCGCGGCGCGCCTTGCCGGCGCGCGTCATGCCGAACGCCTCTTCGAAAAATTTCGCGGCTTTCTCCGGGTCGGGAACGATGATGGCGATATGGCGCAGGCGCGAAGCCATGGGCGGTCTCCATTGGTTTTTCGCATGGGGTGGCGCACCTTAACGAGGGATGCGATATTTGCAAACCTTGTGACGCGCACGACAAACGGGGCTGCATTGCACTCACCGACCGATATCGAAACCGCATGGCCGGACGCGATTTTTCGGCAATTCCGGCGCGTCGGCATCCGCCAGGTCGGCTACGTGCCCGACGCCGGCCATAGCCGGCTGATCGCGCTCTGCCAGGCCGATCCGGCCATTGCCGACGTCGTGCTCACCACCGAGGAGGAAGGCGTCGGCCTGGTCGCCGGCGCCGCGCTCGGCGGCCAGCGCGCGGCGTTGCTGATGCAGTCGAGCGGGGTGGGCAATTGCATCAACACGTTTTCGCTGTTGCGCAATTGCGGCTTCGCCTGCGTGCTGTTTGTGACCATGCGCGGCGAATTCGGCGAGTTCAATCCATGGCAGGTGCCGATGGGCTCGATCACCGCCGACGTGCTGCGGCTCTCCGGTTTTCTGACCTACCGCCTCGACAGTGCCGACGACGTCGACGAGATCGTCGGCGCCGGTTGCGACATGGCGTTCGACGGCAATCTGCAGGTGGCGTTTCTGCTGTCGCAGCGGCTGATCGGCCGCAAGCAGTGGACGCGGTGAGGGCGAAAAAATGCTCGACCGGCGCGACTTCGTGCGGCGCTTGCTGATCGACCGCGGCAATCTGCTCGTGGTCAGCGGCCTTGGCGCCTCAACCTTCGACGTCGCCGCCGCCGGCGATCACCCGCTGAATTTTTACATGTGGGGCGCGATGGGCGGCACCGCGATGATCGGGCTCGGTCTGGCGCTGGCGCGGCCTGATCGCCGTGTTGCGGTGCTGACCGGCGATGGCGACATGCTGATGGGCATCGGCAGCCTCGCCACTATCGGGGTGAAGCAACCCAAAAATCTCACCATCGTCGTGCTCGACAACGCCCATTACGGCGAAACCGGCATGCAGCCGAGCCACACCAAATCCGGCATCGATCTTCCCGCCATGGCGCTCGCCTGCCGTTTTGCGCATGCGCGCGCCGTCTCGCGCAGCGAGGAAGCCGCCGCGGTCCGCGCGCTGCTGCACGACGGCGAAGGCCCGATCTTCGTCAGCGCGCGCATCAAGGAAGAAGACGTGCCGCGCGTGCTGCCGCTGCGCGACGGCCACGCGATCAAGCAGCGCTTCATCGCGGCGCTGAATTCGGCCTGATCAAGACCGGCGATTATACTCTAGCATCGCCAACTTCGCCGTCTCGACAATCTCTTGATAGGCGGCTGATAGGCGGCGCTGCGTAAATTCGCGCCTCTACCAGGCGTCTTTGCGCAAGTCGTCGTTATAGCCGATGCTGCCGCCGCCGCTTATCGCCGGATTTTCGGAGAACAGCGGTGGTGCCCCGGTACTCTTCGGGCTGATGTCCATGTAGCGGTCGTAATACTGCGCTTGCGCCGTCCCAACGACGGTGGAAACCAATACTATGGTAGCGGCGAGCGCCAGTGTGGCCTTGATCATGACTTTCGCGTCCTTGTCGCGCTGCAAGATGAAACTGAGAGAGGACGCCACGCCGGCTTTGTTGTTCCCAATAAAGGGGCCACACGTCGATAAAAAGAAATTGACCCCGACGGGAGGGAATAAATCGCGCGCGCTGCTTCGGCCCCGAAAACGGGAACTTCGGGCTACCGCTTCGCCGCGAGCTTCACCGCTTCGATGATCTCCGGATAGGCGGCGCAGCGGCAGAGATTGCCGGAGAGATAGTGCCGGATGTCGTCGTCGCTCGGGTTCGGGTGCTCTTTCAGCAACTGATGCGACATCAGGATGAAGCCCGGCGTGCAGTAGCCGCATTGGAAGGCGCCGGCGTCGATGAAGGCCTGCTGCACCGGCGACAGTTCGCCGTCGGCATCGAGGTGCTCGACGGTGGTGACGCTTTT
>JASHWN010000012.1 GCA_030044035.1 Xanthobacteraceae bacterium | reverse complement strand
CGGCAAGCGATCCTGCGCCCAGGTGTAGGAGCCGATCGTCACGCAGGGCTGCATGGTTTTCATGACTTGAGCCTTCACGCTGCGATCACGTCGAGCTGCGCCGGCCGCGCCGACAGCGCCCGGGCACCAGTCGCCGTCACGACGACCGACTCGCCGCACATCAGATAGCCGCTCTGCGGCAGATATTGATTGGGATGCATGACGAACATCATGCCGTTTTCCAAGAGCCGCTCGTTACGTTCGACGATATCGCCGGGGCGGTCGGAGGTGATGCCGAGGCCGTGGCCGCGCACCCGCATGTAGGGCGGCCGGCAAAAATCGGCGTAGCCAGCCTTGCCGAACACGGCGTTCATGGCCCGCGTGACAGTGGCGACGCGCGCGCCGGCGCGCGCCGCTGACAAACCCTCGCCCATCGCGTCCTGCAGGACGACGTAATTCTTGCGGATCGCCGGCGGCGCCTCGCCGATGATCGTGGTCCGGCAGATCTGCACGAACTGGCCGCGATAGCAGGGCGTGATCTCCGACAGAATAATGTCGCCGACATCCAGAATCCGTTCGCCGGCTGCGCGAACCGCGAGATTATGCTGCGACGCCGACAGCAGCAAAAAATTGTCCTCGGCGCCGAGCTTTTTCATGAAGCAGTAAAGCTCGGCCGCCAATTCGAACTCGCGCAGGCCAGGACGAGCATATTCGAGCAACCGCTCATAGCCGCGCTCGGCGATCCAATTGGCGCGCTCGGCCGATTCGAGCTCTTCCGCGCTGCGGACGCGCGCCAGATCGCGCGCCAAATCGTCGACCGGCTGCGGTGTGCCGCCGAGCGCGGCGGCGATGCGCGCCGCGAGAGCCTGCGCCAATAACGACAGCCCGACCGAGAGCGTGCGTTCCGCCGTGACGCGATGCTTGTCGACCGCGCTTCGCAGCGCCACAGCGAGATCGTCGGCACCGATCGTTTCGTCGGTCGACGAAGCCGCCGCGGCGCGCTCGGCGTCCCAGGCCGGCGTCACGATCAAAGTCGATCGGCCGTCGCGGTCCAGCACCACCGCGCTCTCGCCGATCGGGCGCACGCCGGAAAAGACGTAAACGGCGTTGGCGTCGAGAAAATTGTTGAGGCCGTTGCTAAAAGCGATCAGGCCGTCACGAGCGGGGTCGCGCAGACAGCGCGCTGCCTCGACCAGACGCGGATTTGTTCTTATTGTCTCGTTCATACCGGCACTCCGCACGCAAGCTTAACGGACGTCTGCTACATTGGAAATGCGTTTCCCGGGCGCAGCGCAGCACGAAGTGGAGCGAAGTGGTGCGCTGCAGACCCGGGATCGTTACAAACTCCGAGATTGCGAAGGTCCCGGATCAGCGGTGCACCGCTTCGCTACGCTGCGCGCTGCACCGCATCCGGGAAACGCGACTATTGCGCCGTTCCGGAAAAATCCTGCATGACCGACGAGCGCACCACGCGCGCCTTGCGCGTGGTCGGCGGCGTGTTGCGGCTTCTTCCGACAAAGCGCGGCACGCCGGCGGTGACGACGCCGCCGATCGCGGCGATATCGCCGTGCTTGATGGCGGCGAGCGCGCTGTCCTGGGTGCCGCCGTCCGGCGCGTCGATCAGCACAATGTCGGCGGCGCGGCCGGCGGCGAGCAGGCCGGCATCGAGATCGTAAACGCGGGCGTTGTTGCCGGTCGCGGCGCAGACGAATTTCTCCGCCGGCATGTCGGTAAGGCTCGCGCAATGCGCGATGGTGTAGAGCATGCCAAGCGGCATCACGCCGGAGCCGGTCGGCGTGTCGGTGGCAATGAGGAAGCGGTCGAAGGCGCCGTGCTGCTCGGCCAGTCGAGCGCATAACAGCGTGGTGCGCAGATTGCCGGCGGTACAGACCTGCAGCGCGATCTCGCTTTCTTTGATGACGCGCTCGAAATCGCCGTCCGGCATCGCGGTCGGCCCGCCGTTGATGTGAAAAGAGACATGCGGGCGCATGGCGAGCAGATGATCGCCGGTGATGGCGGCCGAGCCCGGGATCGACGCGCCGCCGGTGTGGCAGGTGGTGATCAGGCCGGCGGCGTTGGCGTCGCGCACGAGCGGCACGTAATCGTACGGCGTCTTGACCGCGCCGAACCCGGCCTTGGCGAGCCGCACGCCGTTGACCGCGAGTTCGATGAAATCGGCGGCCTTGAGCCCGGGCTCGAGAATCACCGAGCCGGCCAGCACGCGCATGCCGCCCGGCCGCCAGGTGGCGAAGCAGCGCTGCGCCGCCAGCGCCAAGGCCTTGACGCCCTCGCGGTCGCTCGGCCGGCCCGGCACGTGCACCTCGGAAGCGGAGATCGCCGTCGTGGTGCCGCCGTGCAGATAACTTTCCAGATAGCCGACGGTGCGCTGCCGCGGCGTGTAATCGCCGAAGGTGACGTGGACGTGCGAATCGATGAGGCCGGGAATCGCCGTCATGCCGCCGGCGTCGATCACCACGTCGGCGCTCTCGACCGCGCCGGCCGGTGCGGTGCCGACCTGCGCGATGCGCTCGCCGTCGCTGATGATGGTGTCACCCGCGACGAACGGCGCGCGCCAGTCGCCGGAAACGATTTGCCCGAGATTGACGATCGCGACTTTCACCCGGCGCGCTCCTGTGCGTTTGCGCAAGCGATCAA
>JASHWN010000129.1 GCA_030044035.1 Xanthobacteraceae bacterium | reverse complement strand
AGCCAGCCGCGGCGCGCCTCGCCGTATTTTTGCAGCTGATCGATGACCGGCGTCGCGCTGTCGGACGGAATGGCGAAGCCGATGCCGATCGAACCGCCGGACGGCGAGATGATCGCGGTGTTGATGCCGATCACTTCGCCGTTGAGATTGAACAGCGGGCCGCCCGAATTGCCGCGATTGATGGCGGCGTCGGTCTGGATGTAGTTGTCGTACGGACCCGAATTGATGTCGCGATGGCGCGCCGAGACGATGCCGGCGGTCACCGTGCCGCCGAGGCTGAACGGGTTGCCGATCGCGATCACCCATTCGCCGAGCCGCAGCTTGTCGGAATTGCCGAACTTGACCGCGTGCAGCGGCCTGTCGGTGTGCACGCGCAACAGCGCGATGTCGCTCTTGTCGTCCTTGCCGACCAGCTCGGCCTTGAGCTTGGTGCCGTCGTTGAGAATGACGCTGATCTCGTCGGCGCCCTCGATGACGTGATTGTTGGTCACCACCAGGCCGGACGGATCGATGATGAAGCCGGAGCCGAGCGAGTTGACGTGGCGCGGTTCATCCTGGTCCTGGTCGCCGCCCTGGCCGCGATGGCGCTTAAAAAAATCCTCGAAGAACTTTTCCATCGGCGAACCGGGCGGCAGGTCGGGCAGGTTGCCGATGTGAGAATCGATCTTCTGCGAGGTCGACACGTTGACCACGGCGTCGATGACCTGTTCGGCAACGTCGGCGATGTTGTCCGGTCCGCGCGCCGCGGCCGGCCGCACCGGCAGGACTGCGACGGCGGCGGCAAAGACGGCGATCGCCGCTTGGTGGCGTACGAGACGGGACAATGGCCCGACGGCGAAATAGCGAGACATGGCTGTCAGCGCTCCTGAAATCCTGGGCTCGGGGTGATAAGTGCGCCCGGTGCGTCCGCGACGCAAGGGAATAAACCGAGCCGTTAAGTCATAGTGAACCGCATTTTTGGGGCGGAAAAGCGACCCACCCGGCCGGCACGCGTAACCATTGGCAGGCAACACGCCGCGCGCGTTAACCCCAAGAAGCCTAGCCGCGGATGAACCAGACGATCAGGACGCCGACCAGCGCCGACACGACGCCACCGATCCGCAGCGGACCGTCAGGCATCGCCAGCGCCGCCGCCATGGCGCGTTTGACGCTGGACGGAAACGCGGCCAGGCAAATGCCCTCGATTGCAAAGAACAGGCCAAGCGCGGCAAGGAAATCGGACATTGACCGCGCCTCCGGGTGGCGCGCCCGTCAATGGGCGCAAGATGCCGTGAAAGTTACTTGAAAGTCACTTGGCGGGCGCGGTCGCGGCGGCGCGCGTGTCGGCTGGGCTCAGCGCCGGCGCCGGAACGCCGGCTTGCGCGCCGGTTTTGGCCGGCGCCATGGAGCCACCCCCGGCCTGCACCGGTCCGTGGCCCGCCGAGTCGCCGAAATAACGGAAGAAGTCTGAATCCGGCCCGAGCACCAGGTTGGTATCGCCCTTTTGCAAGCTGCGTTCGTAAGCTTGCATGGAGCGGTAGAACGCAAAGAAGCCCGGATCCTGGCTGTAGGCGTCGGCGAAGATGTGGTTGCGCTCGGCGTCGCCTTGGCCGCGGATCTGCTCGGACTGCTGATTGGCGTCGGCCACGATCACGGTGACATCGCGATCGGCCTTGGCTCTGATCTCCTGGCTCTTCTGGCTGCCCTCGGCGCGGAACTCGGCCGCTTCGCGCTGCCGCTCGGTCTTCATGCGCGCGTAGACGGCCTCGCTGTTCTTGAGCGGCAGGTCGGCACGGCGGATGCGGGCGTCGACGACTTCGATGCCGAATTGCCGCGCATCGCGGTCGAGCTGGTTGCGCATCTGCGCCATCAGGTCTTCGCGCTTGTTACGCACCACATCGGGAAGCGTGGCGTCGCCGAGCACGCGCCGCAGCGCCGAGTTCAAGAGAATGCCGAGCTGCGAATTGGCGCCGGTCGGACCGACCGACTGATAGTATTTCAGCGCGTCGGTAATGCGGTAACGCGCGAAAGCGTCGACCACCAGGCGCTCGCCGACTTCGGCGGCGCTCGACTTGTCCTGGCTCTGCACGTTGACTTCCTGCGCCTGCGACTCGATGGCGAGGATGCGCTTGTCGACGTAGATGACGCTGTCGATGAACGGCACTTTGACGTTGAGCCCGGGCTGGGTGATGACGCGCACCGGCTTGCCGAGCCGCACCACCAGCGCCTGGCTGGTCTGATCGACGGTGAAGAACGTGCCGTAGCCGACGATGATGGCCAGCACGGCAATGACGGCGAGCGCGCCGCCGGTCAGGCTCAGCCTCATGGCTTGCCTCCCGCGGTGGAGTCGGATTCCGGCAGCTTGGAGGATTTGCCGAGATCATTGAGCGGCAGGTAGGGAATGACGCCGGTCCCCTGCTTGCCGGTATCGATGATGGTCTTGGGGGTGTTGGCCAGAATGTGCTCCATCGTCTCCAGATACATGCGCTGGCGGGTCACGTCGGGCGCTTTCTTGTACTGCTCGTAGACTTGCAGGAAGCGCGAGGTCTGGCCATTGGCGTCGGCGACGGTCTGCGACCGATAGGCTTCGGCGTCCTGGATGATTTTGGCGGCGCGGCCGCGCGCCTCCGGCACCACCCGGTTGGCGTAGGTCTGCGCCTCGTTGGCGAGCCGCTCGAGATCGGAGCGCGCCGCCTGCACGTCGCGGAATGAATCGATGACTTCAGCCGGCGGATCGACCTTCTGCAGCTGCACGTTCTGAATCAGGATGCCGGCGCCGTAGGAATCGAGCGTCTTCTGCATCAGGTCCTGGACCGAGGTCTCGACGGTCTGGCGCAGTCCGGTGAGCAGCGGCTGGGCGTTGGAATGCCCGATCACCTCGCGCATGGCGCTCTCCGCAACCGCCTTCACGGTGCCTTTCGGGTCCTCGATGTTGAACAGATAATCGCTGACCCCGTTGGGCTTGACCCTCCACAGCACCGAGAAGTCGACGTCGACGATGTTCTCGTCGCCGGTGAGCATCAGGCTTTCCTCGGGCACCTCACGCAGGCTGCCGCCGCGCCTGGTCTCCTCGGAAAGGCGGATGCCGACGTCGGTCTTGTTGACGCGCAGCACCGGCGGGGTGAGCGCGGCTTCGATTGGATAAGGCAAATGATAGTTCAGCCCCGGCTGCACCACGCGCACCGCCTTGCCGAAGCGCAGCACGACGCCGAGCTCGTCGGGCTCGACCCGGAAGAAGCCGGAGAGACCCCACAACGCGACGATCACGAGCGCGATCAACACCACGCCGCGGCCGCCGAAATTGCCCGGTAGGACCCGGCGCAATCGGTCCTGGCTGCGGCGCAAAAATTCTTCGAGGTCGGGCGGCCGTGGCCCTTGCTGCTGCGGGCCCGAGCCCCAAGGGCCGCGCGGCCCGGAACTCCACGGGCCGCCGGGCTGATTGCTCCACGGCATAAAAAATCTCTCCTGAGCGCCGGCCGGCCGGCGCTGCGCCGCCCCCGGGTTCCGGGGGATATAGGGGAGCGGGAGGCCCGATGCAACGCGAAGTCCCGGGCTGGGCACGCCGGCCCGCTCGGATTAACGCCGCGCCGGCAGGAACTTGCGCCCGATTTAGGCTCAGGATGCCGCAACGCGCCGATAGGTCACGAACGCGAAGGCTGCGTCGTCATCGCCGCCCGGTTCGTGCTCATCGCGGGCGACTTCCTGCCACGCGTCGCGATCGATCCGCGGAAACCGGGCGTCGCCCTCGACAGTCTCGTGCACTTCCGTAATGGCAAGGCGCGTGGCCGCCGCCATGGCTTGC
>JASHWN010000128.1 GCA_030044035.1 Xanthobacteraceae bacterium | reverse complement strand
TGATCGAGGCCCAGCCTTATAAGGGTGGCAAGAAAGGCGCCGATTCCGGGATAGACGGATTCCTTTATTTCAAGCCAGACGGGAAGACGACCGAGAAGGCGGTAATCGAGGTCAAAAGTGGCGAAAACGTTAGCCCGCAATGGGTGCGCGCGCTCGGCCAAATAGTTGAGCGCGAGCGGGCTAAGGTCGGTATCTTGCTAATGATGGCAGAACCTACCACGACAATGAAGCGTGAGGCTTTCGCTCAGGGGTTTTACGAGAGCCCGATGCACGGCAAGTTCGAAAAAATACAAATTCTCACGGTTGAGGACCTCTTCGACGGCAAGCGTCCGCATCTGCCGTGGATCGATCCTTCAGTATTCAAGAAAGCTAGGCGTGAAAAGACCGAGCACCAGGTAGAACTTGATGTTTGATGGGCCTATAACGCTCAGCAATAATCTCAGATTGTCGCAAAGTTGAAACAAGCCGTCCGGCGCGGTGGCGCCGGACGGCCCAGCAATTCACGGCGTTCACAGCCGGTTCAGTGCGCCAGCGGATTTGGCCTGATCTGGATGTGCACCGCCATCGGCAGCATGCCCTTGCCGCCTTCCTTGAGCCACGGCGTGCGGTCGCCTTCCGACGACCACAGCCCCTTGCCCTTCCAGCCGGCGCCCGGATCGTCGATGCGGGCGTCCAATCCCTTGGCGTAGAAGCCGATCGGATAGGGAATGCGCAGCACGATCATCTTGCCGTCGACCAGCGCGTCGAAGCCGTCGTTCTCGTTGCCGGTCGAGATCGGCACGTCCTTGCCGAGGCCGACCGCGTCGTGCTGGTCGACCCAGCTGTAGTAGCTCGCCTCGGCGCTGTTATCGCCGATGCCGGCAAAGCCCGGCCCCGGATACTTGTAAAACGACCAGCCTTCCGGGCACTGATCGCCGGTCGCCTTCGGGCCGTTGAGCGGGCCTTTGCATTTGCTGCGGTCGAAGCTGCCGAGATGGCCGCTGGCGAGCGACACCCAGACCACGCCCTTGGAGTCGATATCGCCGCCGCGCGGGCCGAAGCCCGGCTTCGGGATGGCGTAGAACTCCGACAGTTTGGTCTTCGGATCGAAGCGCACGATGCCGCTGCGCCCGGCAAATATGTTAAAGGTGAACCAGACCGAGCCGTCGACCGGGTTCGGCATCACCGCATAGGTGCCGGAGCCGGCGATGCGCATGTCCTTGTTCGGATCCGGCGGCTGGCCGGGCTCGGTGTAGTCGCCGAGCTTGCCGTCGCCGTTGGTGTCGAGCACGAACGGCGCCCAGCCTTGCGCCTTCTCGGCGCTGCCGGTCTCGTCGAACACCTTGGTGTCGAGCCAGCCGACCACCGGGCCGCCGCCCGACGTCCACAGCGTGTTGTCCTTGTCGAAGCCGAACTGCAGGTGATGGGTGCCGAAGCACGTATCGACGAAGGTGAACTTGCCGGACTTCGGATCGAACATGGCGAGCTGCCGCTCGTTCGAATCGATCGGGAACGCCTTGGCGTACGGGTTATCCGATCCCTTGCGGCAGAACGCCGGCGTGCCCGGCGCGTGGTTGGTGCCGGTCATCCACACCCTGCCCTTGGCATCGAACATGTCGTTGTGATTGTCGAACTTGGTGTCCCAGACCTGCTCGGTGCCCCAATAGGCCGACGCCGCCATCGGCTTTTCGATCGCCGCATGGCCGGGGCCGAGCGCTTGCGGCACGTCGGCGCCTTCCGGCGGCGTGACGTAGCTGACCTGCCCGGTCTTCGGATCGAGCACCGGCAGGTGATCGGTGGCATATTCGGGCGAGCCGTACAGCTTGCCGTAGGCGTTGACCGTCGGGTTGCGCTTGTCCGACGAGATCAGGTCGTGCAGGTACTGCTTCTCGGTGCCCCAGTCCCAGGTCGTGACCACGACGTTGCGCTCGATGCCGGACGGCCGCTCCGGTTTCGGCGGCAGTTCGCCGGCGGCGACGCGGTCGGTCCAGTCGCCGAAATATTTGAGCGGCACCGAGCCGAGCTGGCCGGCGATCGGGTTGATCATCAGCGGCGCGGCCTGGCCCGATTGAATGCGGCGCGCCCAGGCCTCTTCGCCGGTCTTGAATGAACCGAATGCTGCCGGGATGGTGCGCGTGCCGATCGCGCCGAGCTGATGGCAACCGACGCAGGCCTTGTTCTTGATCGTGGTCAGCCAGTCCTGTTGCGTCACGTTTCCAGGAATGTCGCTCTTGCCGCCGAACTGATCGGCAGCGGGAATCTTCAGCATCGAGAACCAGTAGATCGCCGGATAGTACTGCGCCGCGGCGGCGTCGTTCGGCGCCGGGACGGCGGTCAGGTTGAGGTGTTTTCCGGGCGCCGCATCGACCTTCGGCGAATCGATCAGGCCGTAGCCGCGCACCCACACCTGATATTTGCCGTTCGGCAGATCGGGCACGACGTAGCGGCCCTGATCGTCGGTGACGACGATCTTGGCGTAGCGGGTCGGCAGGTCGTGCGTCTCGGCGATCACCCACACGCCGGCTTCGGGCCCGTGCGGACCAGAGACCACGCCGCCGATGTCGTGGCGCGAGATGGAGACGTTTTGGGCCTTGCCTTTTTGGGCGCTGGCGCTCATCGGCGTCGCCGCCAGCACAGCGGAAAACGCGATCGCCGCCACGCTCGAATACAGAACGTGCTTCATGCAGACCTCCCTTATTGGCGCGTCCCTTAGGGCCTGGCGCGCGCAGTTATCGCCCAGGCAAATTT
>JASHWN010000127.1 GCA_030044035.1 Xanthobacteraceae bacterium | reverse complement strand
CGGCAGGTTGTCGGCCATCATGGTGCGGGCGGCTTCGAACAGACCGCGCCGGTTGAGCAGTCCGGTCAGCGGATCAGTCGCCGCAGCGGCCTTGTAGGCGCGAACCGCGCGATCCTTGGCCAACATCAGCACGATGAAGGCCGCGCCGACCACGTAGAGCAGCACCTCGATGCCGAACATCGCCACCCAGCCCTTGCTGATGCGGCCGCCGACGTCGAGCGAGAGGCTCGCCAGCGCCATCGGGAACAGGAAGATGGCGCCGTGCAGCATCGGCACGAACACGGCCGGCCAGCGGCGGATCAGCGGTTTGCGCCGCTCGCGCCACAGCTCGGCGGCGATCAGGAACGTATAGATCGCGACGATCAGCGAGCTGGCGAGCACGCGCAGCGCCGCGGAATCGGCAAACGTCGGCAGGCTGCACCCCGCCACCCAGAGGCCGGCGCCGAGAAACATGCCGCCCCACGAGATGGGGCGGCCGTGGAACAGTCGCGCCGCGCTCCAGATCATGCCGACGGCGATGAACAGCATGACGTTCGGCGTCGAGGCCGGCAGCGGCGGCGCGATTTGATCGCCGAGGCGCCAGATCACGCCGGACAAGCCGCCGAGCAGGTACGCCCCGCCCCACAGCGCCAGCGCCGCGATGCGGTCCTGCAGGTAGGCGAACAGGAGGAAGACGCCGAGCAGCGCGGCGACGCAGCTCGCAACGACGAACAGCGTGCCGATATCAAGCGAACTCAACGCTTCGACGATATGCGGTAGCATGGCCGGGCGCTCCTGACCGGTGTATTCGTATGGCGAGCTTTAGCACCGATGCTTGGAGCGCGCTGACTATTCGCTTTTCAGGCTTTGCCAAACCTTCGAAGCGACGCGCGGGTTTGTGTGAAAAATCGCGAAAATTGCAGTATTGAAATTGCAAGATAAAAGCGTAGCCCGGTTTTATGGCCCGCCGGCGCGGGCGAGCGCGGCATCGCTGCCCATTTTGATGCCGCGCGGTAAAGCCGCCTTGCGGGATTTTAGTCAATCCACACCTTCTTCACTTGGACGGCGGCAGCGCTTAAATTGTAGCGGATAGATTTAAGGGAGCCAGACGATGGCACAGACCGCCGAACTCGACGTTGCCCCCGATACGATCGAAGCGACGCTCAACTACATCATTAATGACGGCTCGCAGGTCTTTACCATTGTCGCCAGTCCCGGCGGCCGTGACGCGCGCTCCGGCGCCGCGCCCGATCCACGCCGCGTCGTCATCCACAACGGCCGTCCCCACACCAAGGAGTTTGCGCTCGAGCGCCAAGGCTTCCGCTTCATCCGCCACGACACCAAGATGTCGGATTTTTACGACGAGGATGAGATCAGGCGCGTCTATTACCCGGAGATGGATGCGCTGATCAAAGCCGAAAGCGGTGCCAGGCGCGTGCACGTGTTCGATCACACGCTGCGCACCGCCGACGACGAGATGCGCGAGAGCAAAAAAATTCGCGAAGTGGTCCGGCGCGTGCACAACGACTACACGGAAAAGTCGGGACCGCAGCGCGTGCGCGACCTGCTGCCGGCAGAAGCGGACGAGCTCCTCAAGCGCCGCTTCGCCATCATCCAGGTGTGGCGGCCGATCCGCTATCCGGTCGAGACCTTCCCGCTGGCGATTGCCGACGCGCGCAGCTTGTCAGCGCAGAATCTCGTGGTTTCGGAGCGACGCGCCGCCGACCGTATCGGCCAGACTTACGCCATCACCTACAATCCGGCGCAAAAATGGTATTGGTTCCCGCTGATGCGGCGCGAGGAAGCACTGGTGTTCAAGACCTACGAGTCGATGACGGACGGGCGCGCTCGCTGGACCGCGCACACCGCCTTCGAAGATCCGACCACGCCGCCGAACGCGCGCCCGCGCGAAAGCATCGAAATCCGCGCCTTTGCGTTTTTTTGAAGACTTGTAGCTCGTAGGGTGGGCAAAGGCGCGCAGCGCCGTGCCCACGCGTGGGCTTCGCTTTGCTCAGCCCACCCTACAGAATCAGAAATTACCGCTTCGAGAACTGGAAGCTCCGGCGCGCTTTGGCCTTGCCGTACTTCTTGCGCTCGACCACGCGCGGATCGCGGGTCAAGAAGCCGCCGCGCTTGAGCACCGGCCGCAGGTCGGGCTCGAAGCGCATCAGCGCCTTCGACAGGCCATGGCGCACGGCGCCGGCCTGGCCGGACAACCCGCCGCCGGACACCGTGCAGACCACGTCGTATTGGCCCTGGCGGTTGGCGGCCACCAGCGGCTGCTGGATCAGCATGCGCAGCACGGGGCGGGCGAAATAGGTCTCCACCGGCCGTTCGTTCACCACGATGGTGCCGGCACCCATCTTGATCCAAACCCGCGCCACCGCGTCCTTGCGCTTGCCGGTCGCATAGGCGCGGCCCTGCTTGTCGAGCTTTTGCACGTATTTGGGCGGTGCCGGCGCGGCGGCCGGCTTGAGCGTGGACAGGTCTTCCAGCGTCTGGATGGTGTCGGCCATCACGCGGTCCTCTTGTTCTTGCGGTTTAAGGCCGCGATGTCGATTTTTTCCGGCTGCTGCGCGGCGTGCGGATGCTCGGCTTGCGGATAGACCCGCAAATTCGCCAGTTGCCGGCGGCCGAGCGGGCCGTGCGGCAGCATGCGCTCGACCGCCTTTTCGACCACGCGTTCCGGAAAGCGGCCGGTCAGGATCGCCTTGGCCGTGCGCTCCTTGATGCCGCCGATATAGCCGGTGTGCTTGTAATAGACTTTCTGCTCGACCTTGCGGCCGGTGAGCACCGCCTTGGCGGCGTTGATGACGATGACGTTGTCGCCGCAATCGACGTGCGGGGTGAAGGTCGGCTTGTGCTTGCCGCGCAGGCGGAGCGCCACGAGCGAAGCGAGCCGGCCGACGATGAGCCCGTCAGCGTCGATCAGCACCCACTTCTTGTCGACCTCGGCGGGCTTGGCCGAATAGGTTTTCATGTTCGAAATCCGTTTGGCAAAAGCGGCAGCCGAGCGAGCCGCCGCGCCGCGAGCTTGTAATTGCAATTTAAT
>JASHWN010000126.1 GCA_030044035.1 Xanthobacteraceae bacterium | reverse complement strand
GGCCGCTTGCGCCCGGCAACCTGGACCGAAGCCTTCAAGGCCATCGCCGCAAAGCTGGCGCGCGCAAATGCGAAACGCATCGGCGCGCTGGTCGGGGACCTCGCCGCGGTCGAGGAAATCTTCGCGCTCAAAGACCTCATGAGCCGGTTTGGCGTCGTCAATCTCGATTCTCGGCAGGACGGCTCGGCAATCGATCGGCGCTGGGGCCGGGCGACGTATTTGTTCAACGCCGGCATCGCCGGCGTCGAGACCGCCGACGCGCTGTTGATCGTCGGCTCGACCCCGCGCAAAGAGGCGGCGGTACTCAATGCCCGCATCCGCAAGCGCTGGCTCGCCGGCGACTTCCCAATCGGCCTGATCGGCCCGAAAGCGGACCTGACTTATCCGTACGATTATCTCGGCGCCGGCCCCGAGACGCTCGCCATGGTGGGACGGCATTCGTTTGCCGACACGCTGCGCAAGGCCGAGCGGCCACTGCTGCTTGTCGGCGCCGGGGCGTTTGCGCGCGCTGACGGCGCCGCGGTCGCGGCGCTGACCGCGAAAGCCGCAATCGACCTCGGCGCGGTCAAGGACGCCTGGAACGGCTATTGTGTGCTGCACAGCGCCGCCTCGCGCGTCGGCGCGCTTGATCTCGGCTTCGTGCCGGGGGAGGGCGGGCTCACCGCACGGCAGATGGCGACATCCTGCACGCTCGATGTGGCGTTCCTGCTCGGCGCCGACGAGATCGACGTCGCGCCCGGGGCATTCGTCGTTTACATCGGCAGCCATGGCGACCGCGGCGCCACGCGCGCCGACATCGTGCTGCCCGGCGCCGCCTATCCGGAAAAATCGGCGATCTTCCTCAACACCGAAGGCCGGGTGCAGATGGCGACGCGCGCCTCGTTCCCGCCGGGCGATGCGCGCGAGGATTGGGCCATTTTGCGCGCACTGTCGGACGTTCTCGGACATCGGCTGCCCTACGACTCGCTTGCCGCGCTGCGCCAGGCGCTGTTCAAAGCGCATCCGCACTTGCAGCGCATCGGCCAGATCACGCCTGGCGATCCGGCCGACCTCCACAAGTTCGCCGAGTCCGCGCCTGGCAACACCGAGCGGACGCCGTTCCGCTCCAGCGTCGACAATTTCTATTTCACCAATCCGATCGCACGCTGCTCGGCGGTGATGGCGGAATGCGCGGCACTGGCGCAGCAGCGGCGCGCCGGCATCACGGCCGCGGAGTAAACAAGATGGCTGCGGTCTGGTCCGATTATCTGTTGCCGTTCCTGATCGTGCTCGGCCAAAGCGTGCTGTTGCTCGTGCTGCTTTTGATCACGGTCGCCTATCTGCTCTATGCCGACCGCAAGATCTGGGCGGCGGTGCAGATCCGGCGCGGCCCGAACGTGGTGGGGCCGTGGGGCCTGTGGCAATCGTTCGCCGACCTGATCAAGTTCGTGCTCAAGGAGCCGGTCATTCCGGCCGGCGCCAACAAGGGCGTGTTTCTCCTCGCCCCGGTGGTCACGACGACCTTGGCGCTGGCCGCCTGGGCGGTGATTCCGGTCAGCGCCGGCTGGGTGATCGCCAACATCAACGTCGGCGTTCTTTATATCTTCGCTATTTCGTCGCTCGGCGTCTACGGCGTCATCATGGCGGGGTGGGCGTCGAACTCCAAATACCCGTTCCTCGCTGCGCTGCGCTCGGCGGCGCAGATGGTGTCCTACGAGGTATCGATCGGGTTCGTGTTCATTACCGTGCTCTTATGTGTGGGCTCGCTCAATCTGTCCGCTATCGTAGAGGCGCAGAATAGCGCGTGGGGGTTGTTGGGCTGGTTCTGGCTGCCGCTCCTGCCCATGCTGGTGATCTTTTTCGTCTCGGCACTGGCCGAGACCAACCGCCCGCCGTTCGATCTGATAGAGGCTGAATCGGAACTCGTCGCCGGCTACATGGTCGAGTATGGCTCGACGCCCTACATGATGCTGATGCTCGGCGAGTACGTGGCGATCAGCACGATGTGCGCCATGTGCACGATTCTGTTCTTCGGCGGCTGGCTGCCGCCGTTCCCGGTGGTGCCGTTCACCTGGATTCCGGGAGTGATCTGGTTCGTCTTGAAGGCGGCGTTCGTGTTCTTCATGTTCGCCATGGTCAAGGCGTTCGTGCCGCGTTATCGCTACGATCAATTGATGCGGCTCGGCTGGAAGGTGTTTTTGCCGGTTTCGCTGGCGATGGTCGCGATCGTCGCCGCCGTGCTGCAGGTCACCGGCTGGGCGGCAAAATGAACGGAGCGCCCGATGGAATACTCGCTGCCGGGCTGGCTCGGCGCGCTGATCGGAACGATCGTTGCCGTCGTGGCCTATGCGCCGGCGATCCGCATCGTCGACCGGCATCTGCGCGCGCAGAGCGGTCCGATGGCGCTGGAGAAACGCGAGGATTTCGAGAGCCGGATCGCACTGGTGCGGCGCTCCATCCTGGCAATCGACATCGCCGTCCTGGCGACGCTCGGCTATTGGATCGGCAAGGCGCTCGCCGGTACGGCGGGCGCGCCGGCGCTGCATTAGCCGGCATGAGGACGCCATGAAGCTCGATCAGGCCGCCCGTTCGATATTTCTGAAGGAATTCGTCGAGGGCTTCGTGCTATCGATGCGCTATTTCTTCAAGCCGAAGGCGACCATCAACTATCCGTTCGAGAAGAACCCGATCTCGCCGCGCTTTCGCGGCGAGCACGCGCTGCGCCGCTATCCGAACGGCGAGGAACGCTGCATCGCCTGCAAGCTGTGCGAGGCGATCTGCCCGGCGCAGGCCATCACCATCGAGGCCGGGCCGCGCCGCAACGACGGCACCCGCCGCACCACGCGCTACGACATCGATATGGTCAAATGCATCTATTGCGGCCTGTGCCAGGAGGCCTGCCCGGTCGATGCCATCGTCGAGGGGCCGAATTTCGAATTCGCCACCGAGACCCGCGAGGAGCTTTACTACGACAAGGAGCGGCTCCTTGCCAACGGCGATCGCTGGGAGCGGGAGCTCGCCAAGAACATTGCGCTCGATGCGCCCTATAGATAAGACCGGCCGCTCATGATCATTCACGCCATCTTCTTTTATCTGTTTGCTGGCGTCACCGTCGCGTCGGCGGTGATGGTGATTTCCGCGCGCAATCCCGTGCATTCGGTGCTGTTTCTCATTCTGGCGTTTGTCAATGCCGCCGGCCTGTTCGTGCTGTTGGGCGCCGAGTTTTTGGCGATGATTCTGATCGTCGTCTATGTCGGCGCCGTCGCCGTGCTGTTCCTGTTCGTGGTGATGATGCTCGACGTCGATTTCACCGAGCTGCGTCGCGGCTTCCTCAACTACCTGCCGATCGGCGCGCTGATCGGCGCGGTGCTGCTTGCCGAGCTTCTGATCCTGGTCGGCGGCTGGGCGATCGCGCCTCCTACCGCGCATCCCGCCGCTCCGATCGCCGCCAACGTCAGCAACACCGAGGCGCTCGGCCTCGTGCTCTACACCCGCTACGTCTATTTCTTCGAGGCGGCGGGCGTCATCCTGCTGATTGCCATGATCGGCGCCATCGTCATGACGCTGCAGCACAAGCCGCAAGTGCGGCGCCAAAACATCGCCGCACAGATCGCGCGCCGGCGCGCCAGCGCCATCGAGCTGGTCAAGGTCAAGCCGGGGCAGGGGGTGTCATGATCATCGGGCTCGGCCATTATCTCGCGGTCGCCGCGATCGTGTTCACGCTGGGGATTTTCGGCATCTTCCTCAACCGTAAGAACGTCATCATCATCCTGATGTCGATCGAGCTCATTTTGCTCGCGGTCAACATCGATCTGGTCGCGTTCTCGAGCTTTCTGGGCGACATCGTCGGCCAGGTCTACGCGCTGATCGTGCTCACGGTGGCGGCGGCGGAGTCGGCCATCGGGCTTGCCATTCTCGTCGCCTATTTCCGCAACCGCGGCTCGATCGCGGTCGAAGACATCGATCTGTTGAAGGGCTGAAGCGTGAGCATGCAGGGCACGGTTTCGTTTCCCGGGCGCAGCGCAGCACGAAGTGGTGCGCTGCAGACCCGCGATCGTTACCAACGCGGCGGTTGTCACGATCCCGGATCAGCGGTGCACCGCTTCGCGCTGCACCGCATCCGGGAAACGGTCATGAGAGCGGAATAGCGGCATGTACGAAACCATCGTCGCCCTGCCGCTGCTCGGCTCGATCATTGCCGGCGTGATTTCGCTGGTCGGCGCGCGCAACCGCTTCCCCGGCGAAGATCCCCCGCCGCACGACGACCATGCGGCGCCGCCCGTTGCCGAGGACCGGCCGCGTGCCGCGCCGTCGCCGCACGAGCCGCACGCCGCCTTCGCCAACAGCCACGTCGAGGAACCGGCGGCTGAGCCGTCTGTTGCCGGTTCGCAGCCGGCCGAGCTGATCACCACGACGTTCCTGGTCATCGCCTGCTTGTTGTCCTGGTACGCATTCTACGACGTCGGCATTGCCGGCCACGACGTGCGCGTGCACCTGTTCAGCTTCATCAGCTTTGCCGACCTGCATTCCGACTGGGCGCTGCGCATCGATCCGCTCACCGCGGTGATGCTGGTCGTGGTGACCACGGTGTCGGCGCTCGTGCACCTCTACGCAATCGGCTACATGGAGGACGAGCCGTACAAGCCGCGCTTCTTCTCCTATCTGTCGTTCTTCACCTTCGCCATGCTGACGCTGGTGACGGCCGACAATCTGGTGCAATTGTTCTTCGGCTGGGAGGGCGTCGGTCTCACCAGCTATCTGCTGATCGGTTACTGGTACTACAGGCCCGAATCCAACGCGGCCGCAATCAAGGCCTTCGTCGTCACGCGTGTCGGCGACTTCGGATTTTCGCTCGGAATTTTTGCGGTGTTCTTTCTCACTGGGGCGGTCGATTACGACACGATATTCGCGCAAGCACCGGGCCTGGTCGGCAAGAGCTTTCATTTCCTGAGCTGGGATTTGGACGCGCTGACCGTTATCTGCCTGCTTCTGTTCATGGGCGCGATGGGAAAGTCGGCGCAGTTCCTGCTGCACACCTGGCTGCCTGACGCTATGGAAGCGCCAACGCCGGTCTCGGCACTGTTACACGCCGCCACCATTGTGACCGCGGGCGTGTTCATGGTGGCGCGGCTGTCGCCATTGTTCTCGCTGTCGCCGGGGGCGTCGGCCTTCGTCACTTTCATCGGCGCGACGACCTGCATGTTTGCCGCGACCATTGGGCTGGTGCAGAACGACATCAAACGCGTGATCGCTTATTCGACCATGTCGCAGCTCGGTTACATGTTCACGGCCATGGGCGTCGGCGCCTATTCGGTCGGCATGTTCCACCTGTTCACGCACGCTTCCTTCAAGGCGCTGCTGTTCCTCTGCTCGGGCTCGGTGATCATCGCTATGCATCACGAGCAGGACATGCGGCACATGGGCGGTCTGTGGCGCAAGCTGCCGTTCACCTACGCCACTATGCTGATCGGCACCCTGGCGCTCACCGGCTTTCCACTCACCGCCGGCTATTTCTCCAAGGACGCCATCATCGAGTCGGCGTTCGTCAGCAACAATCCGATGGCGGTCTACGGCTTCGCCATGACTCTCGGCGCCGCGGCGCTGACCGCGTTCTATTCCTGGCGGCTCATTTTCATGACGTTCCACGGCACTCCGCACGACCGCGAGCACTACGAGGCGGCGCATGAGACGCCCCTGACCATGCTGGTACCGCTCGGGATCCTCGCCATCGGCGCAATCGCCGCCGGCTATCCAGCGCTCGCCCTGTTCACCGGCCACGGTGCCGACGAGTTCTTCCGCGGCTCGCTGCAGCTCGGCATCGCCAACACGCTGTACGAGGAAGCCGAGAAGCTGCCGCTTTGGCTTTCGCTCATGCCCACGCTGATGATGATCATCGGCTTTCTGATCGCCTGGCAGTTTTATATTTGGCGGCCGGATCTGCCCGTGGAATTGGCCCGCCAGCAGCAGCTGCTCTACAAATTCCTGCTCAACAAGTGGTACTTCGACGAGATCTACGACTTTCTGTTCGTCCGCCCGACGATCTGGCTCGGCCGGCTGCTCTGGAAGGACGGCGACGGTTTTATCATCGATGGCTTCGGGCCTGACGGCGTCTCGGCACGCGTGCTCGACGTCACCCGCAACGTCATCCGCCTGCAGACCGGTTACCTCTATCACTATGCCTTCGCCATGCTGATCGGCGTTGCCGCGGCCGTGACCTGGTTCATGTTCTACGGAGCGCACGGATGACGAGCTGGCCGATCCTGTCCGTCGTCACCTTCCTGCCGATCGCCGGCGCGTTGTTCATCGCCTTTCTGAGCGATGACGAAGCCGGCGTGCGCAACGCGCGCTGGCTGGCGCTGTGGACCACGCTGATCACGTTCATCATATCGCTGATCCTGGTCTGGCGCTTCGATCCGTCCTCGCCCGACTTTCAGTTCGTCGAAAAAGGCCCATGGCTCGGCAACGCCATCGGTTTTTCGATGGGCGTCGACGGCATTTCGCTGCCGTTCGTGATCCTCACCACGGGCTTGATGCCGATCTGCATCCTGGCGAGCTGGACCTCAGTCCAACGCCTCGTGCGCGCCTACATGATCACCTTTCTGGTGATGGAAACGCTCATGGTCGGCACCTTCTGCGCGCTCGATCTGGTGCTGTTCTATTTCTTCTTCGAAGGCGGTCTCATTCCGATGTTCGTTATCATCGGCGTGTGGGGCGGTCCGCGCC
>JASHWN010000125.1 GCA_030044035.1 Xanthobacteraceae bacterium | reverse complement strand
TGGCGCGGCTTCGGCGCGTCCCAGCACCGGCGGCGTGCCGTTCGGCGGCGGCTGGTGCGGTTCGTTCGGTGCGTTCGCCGCCGCCGGCGCTTCCGGCCGGACCACATCGGCTAGCATCATCCGCTCGAATTGCTGCGACAGCTTGTCTAGGCGCTCGTTGACGTGATCGAAGTCGTCGCGGCGCTGCGCGCTCTCGCGTTCGTTGCGGTGCCGCTCCAATTGCTGCGACAGCTTGTCGAGCCGGTCGTTGACCTGGTCGAATTCGTTGCCGCGCTGCGCCTGCTCGCGCGGTTCGCGCTGCTGATCGCCGCCGGTGTGACGCTGGCGCTGATGCACAATGTCCGGATCGCGGCGCGGATGCCGTTCGCGGTCGTCTTCGTCCGCCGGATCGTGGCGCGGCTCGCCGCGATCGCTGCCGTGCGTATCGCGATAAGGGCCGCCGTGGCGCCGATGCGGCGCGCCGACCTCGAACGGCTCGCGGCGATGCCGGCGCCGCGGCCGCCCGTCCATCTCGTCGTCGTCATCGCGCTCGACGACGCTGTTGAGCCATTCGCCGACCGACATGCCGGACTGCCGTGCGGCATCGAGGGCAGCCTCGTGCGCTCGCGGACGGAGACCTCGAAAATTCCACGGACCGCCAGGTTTCATTCTCGCGCCCAAACCAGAGGGGGCGGCCTTGCCCGCTCTCGAGCCGGCGCTCGGAAACGGACGACGCGGGCGGCGCGGTCCCTCTGCTGCCCCTGGCGGCGAATGTTAAGGAATAGGGTAAACAAGCGGTTAAAGCGCCACGCTGCCGGGCGCATTGCGCCCAGGGCCGCAACGGCGAATTTGCATTGGATGCCCTATGTTTGGAGGCCGACCGATGCGGGTGTTGCTCAGGCCGCGGTGAGGCCGCCATCGACCACCAGCTCGGCGCCGGTGGTGAACGAAGACTCCTCGCTCGCCAGGAACAGAATGGCGCGCGCGACCTCGATCGGCTGCGCCAGCCGGCCGAGCGGCGCCGCACCGGTGTAATTGGCTGCCATCTTGGCCGGGTCGCGGCCGGCCGCGATCATGCCCCGCAGCATCGCTGTCTCGACGAACGACGGGTGCACCGAATTGCAGCGGATATTGTAACCCTTGCGCGCGCAATGCAGCGCCACCGATTTGGTCAGGAGCCGCACGCCGCCTTTGCTGGCGCTGTAGGCGGCGAGATTGCCGTTGCCGATCAGCCCGGCGACCGAGGACATGTTGACGATCGAGCCGCCGCCGCGCTCCTTCATGACGCGCACCGCGTGCTTGCAGCCGAGAAATGTGCCGTCCAGATTGACCGCCGTCAGCGCGCGCCAGTCGTCGAGCGTCGTCGCCTCGATGTCCTTGAGCAGCGCGACGCCGGCGCTGTTGACCAGCACGTCGATGCGGCCGAATTCGGCCACCACCGCCTCGGTCACCGCGATCCACTGATCCTCGTGGGTGACGTCGAGCAGATGAAATTTGGTGCGCTCTCCGAGCGCGGCCAGCGCCGCATCGGCGGCGGCTTTGTCGCGGTCGGTCAGGATAACCTTGGCGCCCTCGTCCACGAACAGGCGCGCGGTCGCCAAGCCGATGCCCGATGCCCCGCCTGTGATCAGCGCAATCTTGCCGTCGATGCGACCCATCACGCGACCCTTTGGTTGAGGCTAGTCCGCGTCGCCGCCGCTGGCTAGTATGGCGGCGCGGCGATGATCATATTGCAGCCACGCCGCGCGCGCCCAGCATCGCGGAGACATCATGTCCGACGCCTTCATCTACGATCACGTGCGCACGCCGCGCGGCCGCGGCAAGGTCGACGGCTCGCTGCACGAGGTGACGGCGCTCGATCTGGCGAGCCAGGCGCTCGGCGCGATCAAGAGCCGCAACGAACTCGATCCGGCATTGGTCGACGACGTGGTGATGGGCGTGGTCGATCCGGTCGGCGAGGCCGGCGCCAATATCGCGCGCACCGCAGCTTTGGTTGCCGGCTACGGCAACGGCGTTGCCGGCGTGCAGATCAACCGCTTCTGCGCCTCCGGGCTCGACGCGGTCAATTTCGCCGCCGCGCAGGTCATGGCCGGCCAGCAGGAGATGGCGATCGGCGGCGGCGCCGAGTCGATGAGCCGCGTCGGCATCGGCGCCGCCGGCGGCGCCTGGTCGGTCGATCCGTCGATCGCGGTGGCGCATTATTTTCTGCCGCAGGGCATTTCCGCCGACCTGATCGCGACCAAATACGGCTTTTCGCGCGACGACGTCGATGCCTATGCGGTCGAGAGCCAGAAGCGCGCCGCGACGGCGTGGCAGGAGGGCCGCTTTGCCAATTCCGTCATGGCGGTGAAGGACGTCAACGGCCTGACCATCCTCGACAAGGACGAGCACATGCGGCCGGACACGACCATGCAGTCGCTTGCCGCGCTTAAACCCTCGTTCGCCGAGCTCGGCGACAAGGGCGGCTTCGACGCCGTCGCCGTGCAGGCGCATCCCGAGGTCGAATTCATCCATCACGTCCATCACGCCGGCAATTCCTCCGGCATCGTCGACGGCGCCGCCGCGGTGCTGATCGGCAATGCGCGGGCCGGCAAGCGCGCCGATCTGAAACCGCGCGCGAAAATCAAGGCGTTCGCCAATATCGGCTCCGAGCCGGCCTTGATGCTGACCGGCCCGGTCGACGTCACCGAGAAGGTCTTGAAAAAGGCGCGCATGAATCTCGCCGACATCGACCTGATCGAGGTCAACGAGGCGTTTGCGTCCGTGGTGCTGCGCTATCTGCAGGCGTTCGATCTCGACCTCGCCAAGGTCAACGTCAATGGCGGCGCCATCGCCATGGGCCATCCGCTCGGCGCCACCGGCGCCATGATCCTCGGCACCGCGCTCGACGAGCTGGAACGCCGCGGCGCCGGCACCGCGCTCGTCACGCTCTGCATCGGCGCCGGCATGGGCACCGCAACGATCATCGAGCGGGTGTAATGTTCTCCTCATCCTGAGGCGCGAGCGCAGCGAGCCTCGAAGGATGTAGGCCGAGGCGCCGGGGCTTGCATCCTTCGAGGCTCGCGTTGCGCGCGAGCACCTCAGGATGAGGTTCAAATGGGTAGGAACGATTTTACAGAAAGACCGCACATGCCGAAAATCGACATCGCCAATCTGCCGACCGACACGCGCACCAATTACCCGCCGCCGCTCAACCGTAGCATCGAGGGCCGCCTCCGCAAGCGGCTCGGCAACGCGGTCGGGCTCGACCAGTTCGGCGTCAATCTGACGACGCTGAAACCGGGCGCCGCGTCGGCGCTGCGCCATTGGCACGAGCAGGAAGACGAACTGGTCTACGTCCTGGAGGGCGAAGTGGTGCTGATCGAGGACGGCGGCGAGACCGTGCTCAAGCCGGGCGACGCGGCCGGCTTCAAGGCCAACGTCGCCAACGGTCATCAGCTCGTCAACCGCTCGGCGCAGGATGTTGTCTATCTGGAAATCGGCACCCGCTCGCGGCACGAGCGTGCTCATTATCCGGACGTTGATTTGTCGCTGGTGCGGGATGAGGCCGGCGCGCGGTTCCTGCACAAGAACGGCGAGCCGTATAAATGAGTTTCACCAATTTCGATCTGAAAGTCGGCGCCGACGGCGTCGCGCTCGTCACCTGGGACATGCCGGGGCGCTCGATGAACCTCATCGATGCGACGACGACCGCGGAATTGTCGGCGATCGTCGAGCAAATCGCCGCCGACGCGGCGGTGCAGGGCGCGGTGATCACGTCGGATAAGGACAGCTTCTGCGCCGGCGCCGATCTTTCGATCCTGCAGACCATGAACCGGCTGTTCGTCGAGACTGCGGAGAAGGAAGGCGAAGCGGCCGCGAACGCGCTGTTGTTCGCCGAGAGCCGCAAATTTTCGCAGCTGTGCCGGCGCCTGGAAACCTGCGGCAAACCGTGGGTCGCGGCGCTCAACGGCACCGCGGTCGGCGGCGGCTTCGAGCTGGCGCTGGCCTGCCATCACCGCATCGCCGCCGACAATCCCAAGGCCCGGCTCGGCCTGCCGGAAATCAAGGTCGGCCTGTTCCCCGGCGGCGGCGGTACGCAGCGCGTCGCGCGCATCCTGCCGCCGGCCGAGGCGCTGCAATTCCTGCTCAAGGGCGATCAGGTCGATGTTGCGCGCGCCAAGGCGCTCAAGCTCGTCGATGCCGTGGTGCCGCCGGCCGAGCTGATCAAAGCCGCCAAAGAGTGGATCGCCAACGGCGGCAGCGCCAAGGCGCCGTGGGACGTCGACGGCTTCAAGCTGCCCGGCGGGCCGGTGCATGCGAAGGCCGGCATGATGGTGTTCACGCCCGCCAACGCGCTCTATCGGCGCGAGACCTACGACAATTATCCGGCGGCGCGCGCCATCATGCAGGTGGTGTACGAGGGGCTGCAGCTGCCGATGGACCAGGCGCTGCGCGTCGAGTCGCGGTATTTTGCCAAAATCTTGCGGTCGCGGGAGGCGGCGGCGATGATCCGCACGCTGTTCCTGTCGTTGCAGGAGATCAACAAGGGCGCGCGCCGGCCGGCCGGCGTGCCGAGGCGCGCGTTGCAAAAAGTCGGCGTGCTCGGCGCCGGTTTCACGGGCGCCGGCATCGCCTATGTGAGCGCGCTCGCCGGTCTCGACGTCGTGCTGATCGACCGCGATCCGGAAACCGCGGCCAAGGGCAAGGCGCATGCCGAGCGATTGGTCAATACGCAAGTCGAGCGCGGCCGCACCAGCGCCGCCGAGCGCGACGCGCTCGCCGCGCGCATCGAGCCGACCGCCGATTACGTCGCGCTGAAGGACTGCGATCTCGTCATCGAGGCGGTGTTCGAGGACCGCAAGATCAAGGAGGAGGCGATCGGCCGCGCCCAGAACGTCATCGGCGACGACACGATATTCGGCTCCAACACCTCGACCCTGCCGATCACCTCGCTTGCCGCCGCGCTCAAGGACCGCGCGCGCTTCATCGGCATTCATTTCTTCTCGCCGGTCGACCGCATGATGCTGGTCGAGATCATCCGCGGCCGCGACACCGGCGACGCGGCGCTTGCCGTCGCGCTCGACTACGTGCGCGCCATCCGCAAGACGCCGATCGTGGTCAACGATTCGCGCGGCTTCTATACGTCGCGCGTGGTCGGCACCTATCTGCGCGAGGGCCATTTGATGCTCGGCGAAGGCGTGCCGGCGGCGATGATCGAAAACGTCGGCCGCATGGCTGGCATGCCGGTCGGCCCGCTGGCGCTCAACGACGAAGTCGCGGTCGATCTTGCGTGGAAGATTCTCAAGGCCACGGAGGCCGATCTGGGGCCTGACGCGGTCGAGCCGCGGCAGAAAGCGCTGCTCGAGGCCATGGTGGAAAAGCGCGGCCGCTTCGGCCGCAAGAACGGCAAGGGCTTTTATGATTATCCGGCGAGCGGCCCGAAGCGGCTGTGGCCGGGCCTCGCCGATCTGCAGCCGCAAAAGCTCGATCCGGACAAGCTCGACGTGAGCGAGCTCAAGCAGCGGCTGCTCGCCATCCAGGCGCTGGAAACCGCGCGCTGCATCGAGGAGGACGTGGTCACCGACATGCGCGAAGCCGATGTCGGCTCGGTCCTCGGCTTCGGTTTTGCGCCGTTTAGCGGCGGTACGATTTCCTACATCGACGGCGTGGGCACGCCGGCGTTTGTGGCGCTGTGCCGCGACTTTGCCAAGCGCCATGGCGCCCGGTTCGCACCCTGCAAGCTCCTGCTCGACATGGCAAAAAAGGGCGACACCTTTTATGGCCGATTTCCGCCGCAGGCGCCCAAGGCGGCGGCTTGAGCGAGCGCGCCAGCCCGATGGCCTTTGCGGTTTGCGCCGTGTAATGTCGCGGCCCGTTTTTTCCGAGACCCTGCATGGCGCGTGATCAAATCGACCTGACGCCGATCGAGCGGCGGGACGAACTCGTCGCTTGGCTGGAGCAGGGCGTGCGGCCGAAGGCGGAATTCCGTATCGGCACCGAGCACGAAAAGTTCGCCTTCACGCGCGAGCATCATCGCCCGGTGCCCTATGACGGCCCGCGCAGCATCCGCGCGCTGCTCGAAGGCATGCGGCGCCTGCTCGCCTGGCAGCCGATCATGGAGGGACCGCACATCATCGGCCTATTCGACGCCGACGGCGGCGGCGCCATCACGCTCGAGCCCGGCGGTCAGTTCGAATTGTCCGGCGCGCAGGTCGATAATGTGCACCAAACCGCGGGCGAACTCACCGCGCATCTGGCGGACGCGCGCGAGGTGGCGCAGCCGCTGCGCCTCGGCCTTCTCGGCATCGGCATGACGCCGGACTGGACGCGCGCCGACATGCCGACGATGCCGAAGGGCCGCTACAAGATCATGACCGCCTACATGCCGAAGGTCGGCACGCTCGGTCTCGACATGATGTACCGCACCTGCACGGTGCAGACCAATCTCGACTTCGCTTCCGAAGCCGACATGGTCAAGAAGCTGCGGGTGTCGCTGTCGCTGCAGCCGGTGGCGACGGCGCTGTTCGCCAATTCGCCGTTCACCGACGGCAAGCCGAACGGCTTTCTGTCGTTTCGTTCGGAAATCTGGCGCAACACCGACAACGACCGCGCCGGCATGCTGCCTTGGGTCTTCGAGCCCGGCATGGGTTTCGAGCGCTGGGTCGACTACGCGCTCGACGTGCCGATGTACTTCATCAAGCGCGGCGACGCCTATATCGACGTCGCCGGCAAATCGTTCCGCGATCTGTTGGCCGGAAGGCTGCGCGGCATTGCCGACGGCCGCGCCGTCATCTCCGATTGGGCCAATCACTTGAGCTCGATTTTCCCCGAGGTGCGGCTCAAGCGCTATCTGGAAATGCGCGGCGCCGATTCCGGGCCGCTGCCGCAGCTTCTGGCGTTGCCGGCCCTCTGGGTCGGCATTCTTTACGACGACGTGTCGCTCGACGCCGCCTGGGATCTGGTGAGAAACTGGAGCGCCGCCGAGCGCCAGCAATTGCGCGACGAAGTGCCGAGGCTCGGGCTTGCCGCCAAGATTCGCGGCCGCAGCGTTGCCGATCTCGCCGCCGACGTTCTCAAACTGTCGCGCGCCGGGCTCGCGCGCCGCGCTCGCCGCGATGCATCCGGCCGCGACGAGAGCCGCTATCTCGACGTGCTCGACGAGCGTTTGGCGCGCCGCAAAACGCCGGCCGAGGATCTGTTGGACAAATATCACGGGCCCTGGAACGGCGCGGTCGATCCGATCTACGCCGAACAGGCGTATTGAGGCATTGAACCGGACGCCGGCCAAGGCTACGCGATCGTATAAGTCTCGCGCCGCCAGCCGCCGGTTCGTCCCTCATGGCATCGCTTGCTAATGCCGCACTGTGCGCCGTGGTGGCGACCGCGTTTTGGTCGTTCATCGGCTACGCGCTGGCGCGGCGCGTGCTGCCGCGCACGCTGGCGCTCGGCGCCGCGCCGGTGCTGGGCTGGGCGGTGCACAGCGCCGCGACGCTGCCGATTTTTTTTCGCATCGGCTTCACGCCGGGCGCGGTCATATCGATTGCGGCGGTGTGCGTTGCCGCGGCCGCCGGCTCGCTCGTATGGCGGCCGATCAAGCGCGATGCCGCCGATACGCCGAAAGTGCCCATATGCACCTACGCGGCAGCCGCCGCGCTGGCGCTCGCGCCGGCCGTCGCTATCGTGCCGAAATTTTCCGGCGGTGCGGTTTATCTGGCCGATCCGATCTTCGACCATTCCAAGATCGCCATCATCGACGCCATGGTCCGGCAGGGCGTGCCGCCGGTCGATCCGGTATTCGCCGGCCCGGGCGGTTTGGGCGGACTGGCCTATTATTACTTGTGGCATTTCAGCGCCGCGCAATTGGCGCTGCCGCTTGGCGTGAGCGGCTGGGAAGCCGACATCGGGCTGACCTGGTTCACGGCGTTTGCTTCGCTGTCGCTGATGATGGCGCTGGCGGTGTGGCTGAGCCGCAGGTCCGGCGCCGCTCTCTGGGTCGTCGCGCTCGCCGCCGCGGCCTCGCTGCGCGCCGCCCTCGACTTGCTGTTCGGATCGTACCAGCTCACGCCTTTCCTCCGTTATCCCACCGGCTTTGCCGGATGGCTGTTTCAGGCCGCCTGGGTGCCGCAGCACCTGATGGCGGCGTCATGCGTGCTGCTGGCGATGTTCTTGATCGCGCGCTGCGCCGAGCGGGCAAGCTTGCTCGTGCTGGCGAGTTTGGTGCTGACCGTGGCGGCGGGATTCGAAAGCTCGACCTATGTGGGCGGCGTCACCTTTGCGCTCGCCGCCGCGGCGGCGCCGCCGTTTTTTTTGTTTTTTTCGGCCGCGATCGAGCCCGGCCGGCGCCTGCGTTTTGCCGCCGCCATGATTTGCGCCGCTTTGCTGGCCGCCTGCCTGGCGGCGCCGTTCATCATCGATCAAGTGGCGATGATTGCGGCGCGGCACGATCCGACCCCGATCGTCATTCGGCCGTTCCCGGTTCTCGGCGATCTGTTTCCCGAGCGGCTGCGGCGCATGCTCGACTTGCCGGCCTACTGGCTGATCGAATTGCCCGTCGAGTTCCCGGCGATCTTTGTGCCCGGCGTCATCGCGCTGTGGCTGTTGTGGCGCGGCGCCATCGAGCGTCAGGCTAAAATCGTCGTGGCCGCGCTGGCCTGCCTCGCCGGCGCCGGACTTGCGGCGTCGTGGCTTCTCGCCAGCACGCTCGGCGACAACAACGATTTGGCGCTGCGCGCCGTGCTGCCGGCCGCCATGGTGCTGATCGTCGCTGCCGCCGTCGGCATCGCGGCGCTGCCGCGCCGCTATCTGGTCGCCGGGCTCGCGCTCGGCGGACTTATTCTGAGTCTGCCCGATACCGCCAAAATGCTCCGCCTCAATGTCGCCGGCCACGGCGTGCCGGACGGCAAGATTTTTGCACAAGCGCCGGAGCTTTGGGCGGCGGTGCGCCGCTATGCCGGCGTCACGGCGCGCGTCGCCAATAATCCGCTGTATCTAAAAGACCTGACGCTGTGGCCGGCCAATATCTCGTGGGCGCTGCTCGCCGACCGCAACTCGTGCTTTGCCGGCCGCGAATTGGCGCTGGCCTTTGCGCCGCTGCCGGCGGCGCGGCGCGAAGCCATCAACCAACAGTTCGTGCAAGTGTTCGCCGGCCAGGGCAGTCCCGACGACGTCCACGATCTCGCAG
>JASHWN010000124.1 GCA_030044035.1 Xanthobacteraceae bacterium | reverse complement strand
GACCAACGAGATCGTCACCGCCGAGGAACTCGGCGGCGCCTCGGTGCACGCGCAAAAATCTTCGATCGCCGACGGCGCCTACGACAACGACGTCGAATGCTTGCTGCAGATGCGCCGGCTGATCGACTTTCTGCCGGCGAACAATTCCGCCGGCGTGCCGGCCTGGCCGTCGCTCGACAAGGCGGCGCGCGAGGAGGCCTCGCTCGACTCCTTGGTGCCGGACAATCCCAACAAGCCCTACGACATCAAGGAGCTGATCCTCAAAGTCGTCGACGAGGGCGATTTCTTCGAGCTGTCGGAGGCCTTCGCCCGCAACATCGTGGTCGGCTTCGGCCGCATCGAGGGCCGCACCACGGGCTTTGTCGCCAACCAGCCGATGGTGTTGGCCGGCGTGCTCGATAGTGACGCCAGCCGCAAGGCGGCGCGCTTCGTGCGCTTCTGCGACGCCTTCGCTATCCCGATCGTCACCTTCGTCGACGTGCCCGGCTTCCTGCCCGGCACCGCGCAGGAATATGGCGGCCTGATCAAGCACGGCGCCAAGCTTCTGTTCGCCTATTCGCAGGCCACCGTGCCGCTCGTCACCGTGATCACCCGCAAGGCGTTCGGCGGCGCCTACGACGTGATGGCCTCGAAGCACATCGGCGGCGACCTCAACTACGCCTGGCCGACCGCGCAGATCGCGGTGATGGGCGCCAAGGGCGCGGTCGAGATCATCTTCCGCGCCGATCTCGGCGACCCGGACAAGATCGCGGCGCGCACCCGCGAATACGAGGCGCGCTTTCTCTCGCCGTTCATCGCCGCCGAGCGCGGCTATATCGACGACGTCATCATGCCGCACGCCACCCGCCCGCGCATTGCCCGCGCTTTGGCGATGCTGCGCGGCAAGACCGTCGAGCTGCCGGGAAGGAAGCACGATAATTTGCCGGTGTGAATGTGACTAAAGTAATGAGTTTCGTTAGATGTCTTGGCCGGGGCGACGCAAGTTAGGCCGAACGACATAAATATCTATGCCAGTACGCGGCTCCAAGGCAGTTACTCCATAATCGATCGATCTGGGTGAATAAAGAAACAAGATGCCGTGCTTCCCGTGCGCAGCATCTAAACACCATGTTAGCTGCTCCACGCCTCGGTCCATAAGCGATGGGCTGTCACCCCGTTTTATCTCGATGATGACGCGGCTGTCATTTGATTCCGCCAAAATATCAACGTAGCGGACTTTGTGTCCTTTGATAGGTCGCCCTGTAGTGATTCTAACATTCGGAAGAGCGGACGCCAGAAATCCTGAGAGCGCCCCCAGTAATTGCGCTTCGCTTTCGATTGGGACAGCGGACGGACTTTCCTTGTAGAATTTCGGAAAGCTCGCTAGTGCGCCGGCCACACGCATGACCAAAGGTTCGGTTGGATCGGAGTCAATGGCAACGGACTTTGCCTGAATTCCGACGTCCTTCTGAACCGCGACAAAACTCAAACGCTCTGCGATTTCGTCAACGAGCAATTTTACAATTGCCGATACCGAGATGATCGCCAGAAATGCCTCCGGTTCATCAAGGTTAAGATTATAATCATGTGACGAGGGGTTACGCCAATCGGTTCGGTAACTGCTAAATTGTCCAAGTATGCGGTCGCGAAATACGTCGTTCTTTTCCAGATATTGTTCGACGTCATATGGTCGTAAGTTTGAAGGATTCGTGCCTGTGAGTACTCTATAAGTCTCCTTTATGGCTCCCTCGAAAGCCATGTTCGTGCGATATATAGTATCTGTAAATGAATCTTCATTTCCTAACTGACCTTGTGCGTAGTGCTTGTAAGCAACCTCAATGTGATGAAGAACGGCCTGCAATCCTGGCAGATGATCGCCGTCAGGTAATGCTTTGATTTGATTTCTGATCAGGTCGAGCAAGTCCATTTGGGAAAATGGTCCTTGAATCTCAGTAATGTCAAGCGCGGTAGGCGGATTAAGCGTAACGGCTCATCTCGCTTCGCTATTGCGCCCTGCGATCTGGAATTTAAACCCTCCGCACCTTGATCTTCGCGCGGCGCGCCGCCGCCATCATGGTTTCGTCGGCGGTGGCGAGCGGCGCGTTCTGCTGCTCCGCGAGAGCCAGGTAGAGACAATCAGGGACCGGATGGCCGAGATCGAGTGCGAGCGTGAGCGCGCGCAAATAGAGGGTGTTGTCCGCCACGATGTTTGCGAAAGCGAGCAGACTGGCGCGCAGGGCCGGGAGAGCGTCACGCCTCTGAATGGCGCCGCGCCGCACCGCCTTCCACAGCGCGCTGCCGATCTCGACTGCGATCAGCGTCGGCGCCGCCAGATCGTCCTCGCCGCGCAGCGCGTTGGCCTCGGCTGAGTGCTGCTCGTTGAGCACCCATTTCACCGCCACGCTGGCGTCGACGACAAGGGTCACCGACGGCGCCCGCTGTTGTCGCGGTCTTCGCGAATATCGACCGTCGAGTCGCCTTGTACTGGGCCGATCCGCTCGCGGATGCGATCGATCTCCGTCCAGACCTCTTGCTTGCTAGGCTTCGCCGCGCTTTCCAGCGCCTCGCGGGCAATGTCGTTGACGGATTTACCGGCGGCTTTGGCCTTTTGTTTTAGCCGTGCCGCGGTGGCGTCGGCCACGTTGCGGACCAAAATGTCGACCATGACGGCCCTCCTTGCTATCATTATGATATCACTTCGCGCGGCGACGGGCAACGGCACCTGTGCGGCTGGGACCGCGGG
>JASHWN010000123.1 GCA_030044035.1 Xanthobacteraceae bacterium | reverse complement strand
CGTTTCCGCGGATGGCGCCGGCGTGGCCGGCGCGTCGGCGGGGCGGTCGAAGTCGAAGCCGGTATTGTCGATCACTTCGGCAAGCGTGTGCCCCGGATGCACGCTGGCGAGGCGAAAGCGTTTCCGCGCGCGGTCGAAGTCGAACAGGCAGCGATTGGTGACGAGCGCGATCGGGCCGCCGCTGCGATAAACGTTGTCAGGACTGCCGCCCGGCGCGCTGATGAAATCGACGTTGGGCACCAGCGTGCGGCGCGAGTGCTCGAGGCGGAACAGAATCACTTTCGGCACCACGTAATAAAGATAGGCCGAGCCGAACGAGCCGGGAAAGCGCGCCTTGGGATGCTGGTAATCGCCGACGCTGACCAGATTGATGTTGCCCTCGCCATCGATCTGGCCGCCGGACAGAAAGAACACGTCGACGCGGCCCTGGCCGGCGCAGTCGAACAGTTCGCGCGCGCCGTCGGTGAAGAAGGTATGCGCGCGGCTGCCGAGCAGCGACACGTACGGTCTTCCGCCACCGCGCTCGCGCGCCAAGAGCGCCGCGGTCGCCGGAATCGGCGACTGCGCCCCGACCGCGATATGCCGCACCTCGCCGATCAACCGGCAGATCACGTCGGCGAGTAATTCCTCGTCCCGGAAATCAGCCGAGCTCACGCCGCCTGCTTTTCATAGACGTAGCGATCGAGATATTGGGCAAAGCCTTCCGGCGTTGCCGCAAGCTGCGCGTATTCCCGCAGATGCGCGGCATCGAGGCCGTAACGGTCGGGCAGCGGCAGCGGCCAGGCGCCGCGCGGTTCGACCGCAACCGCCTCGACATAGAAGCCTGGCAAAGTGCCGGCGGCGCGCAGCGGATCGCGCAACAGGTCGCCGTCGCAGATTTCTTCCACGGTGACCACGGTCTTTTGCGCCGCATGCGCCAACGTGATCAGCTCGCGCTGCGTGCCGATGAAGACATTGCCGGCGCGATCCGCCATCGGTGCGTGGAACAGCGCCACGTCGGGCTTGAGCGCCGGAAGCAGCACGATCGGATCGTCGTTGCCGAACGGATTATCGAACACCTTCCAGTCCGGCCGGTGCGCGAGCACGTCGGAGCCAAGGAGCCCGCGCAACGGCATGAACGGCACGCCTTTCTCGGTCGCCTGCAGCTGTGCATGCAGCGCCGGACAGGTGGCGTTGCGCATGGCGATCGCGCCGGCAAAGACCGCCGCGGTGAAGCGCGGCGCCGGCCCAAATTCGCCGAGACTCACCGCAGAGGTTTCCAGCGTCGCCACGCAGCCGGCGCCGATCAGCAGATCGGCCTGCAGGCTTGAGGTCGGCAGCGTCACCAGATGCAGCCGCTTGACGCCGCGCCGGATCAGCGCCCGCGTCGCCGCCATGGCGGCGCCCGAACTCTCGCGCGGCACCGCCAGCATGGCACCGTCGCCGATCGGCGCGAGTGCTTCGTCGAGGGTGCGGGCGATGATGGGCATTAGCGCCGAATCCTTTGCGCGTTTCCCGGGCGCAGCGCAGCATCCCCGGGTCCGCGCTTCGCGCGGCCCGGGGACAAGCTTGCCCTCGGGCGCGCAATTGCGCGACCCGAGGATGGTGCGCTGCAGACCCGGGATCGTCACGAACTCAGAGTTTGTAACGATCCCGGATCAGCGGTGCACCGCTTCGCGCTGCACCGCATCCGGGAAACGGTTCGACCCTCCTTACGACAGCGACGATTTCACGTAACCCGGCGCGAACGGCGCGCGGCGGATGCGCACGCCGGTGGCGTCGAACACCGCGTTGGCGATGGCCGCCGGCACCGGCCGGCTCGATGCCTCGCCGGCGCCCGACGGCGCGATCTCGGGATGGTTGATCAATACGATCTCCACCGCTTCGGGCGCTTCGGTGACGTCGAGGATCGGATAGGTGCGCCAGTCGACGCTGGTGACGCTCTTTGAGTCGAACTTGACCTCCTCCCACAGCGTGCGGCTCGTCGCCTGCACCACGTTGTTCTCGATGGCGTGATGCAGCCCGTCGGGATTGATGATCTGGCCGCAATCGTGAGCGACGGTGAATTTGCGCGCCCAGATTTTGCCGGAACTACGGTCGACGTCGACCTCGGCGATCACCGCGACCCGGGTCGGACCGCGCTGCGCATAGGCGATGCCGCGGCCTCTCACAGTGTTGCCGCGCTGATCGCGGCGCGGCGACGGCCGCGTCTGCCAGCCGGCCTTTTCGGCCGCCGCCTTGATCACGGCGAGGTCGCGCGGGTCGCGTACGTAGCGCAGCCGGAATGCGACCGGATCGACGTTGAGCAGCGCGGCGAGCTCGTCGATGAACGATTCGCTGGCGAAGCAGATTTGCGGCCCGACCGGGTCGCGCATATGCGCGCTACGCAGCGGCGACGAGCGGTCGAGCAGCGGCGCGATGGTCTCCCAGGCGGCGCGCTTGTTGGCGAAGCCGTAGGATTCGCCGGGGAAGCCGAAGCCGTCGCCGGATTTGAGCGCCACGCCGAGATTTTGCCCGGCGAGCGTGTCCCACGGCTTGCTGCCGTTGGTGTTGACGTCGATGCGCGAAAATCCCCTGCTGAGGAAATCGTAGGCGACGACGTTGCCCGAGCCATCGAGCGCGGCGCGCGCGCGATGGATCGAGGCCGGCGCCTTCGGATCCCAGCCGGTGCCCTGGTCGCGCATGTATTGCAGCCGCACCGGCCGCCCGACCGCCTTCGCCAGCACCGCGGCGTCGGCGGCGCAGTCGTCGGCATCGTTGCGGCCATAAGAGCCCGGCCCGGTGGTCCAGATGACGCGGACCTTGTCCTCCGGCATGCCCAACATGGCGGCGACGCCATCGCGCACGAAGTGCGCCTTCTGGGTGCCGGTCCAGCAGGTGGCGCGGCCGTCCTTGACCTCGACCAGCGCGCAGGCCGGCCCCATCGACGAATGCGACTGGAACGGCCATTCGTAGTCGGACACGACCAGCCGCCCTGGCGCTTGCGCGGCGGTCTTGAACACATCTTCGACGTTGCCGACCTGTTTGCTTTCCTCGCGCTTGCGCGTCGGCGCCTGGCGGATGTGATCGTACAACGCCGCCTGGCTCGGGAATGCCGGCGTCGGCTGCGACCACTCGACCTTCAGTTCCTTCGCGGCCTTGATCGCATCCCATTCCTTGTCCGCGACGACGCCAAGAAAGCCTTTGTCCCAGACCACGCGCGCGGTCGGGATCGCCTTGATCGAGGATTCATCGACCCGCACCGGCACCGCGCCGGCGATAGCGGGCCGGATGACGCGGCCATGCACCATGCCGGGCACTCTGATATCGGTGCAGAAGTCGGCTTGCGCGAAAACTTTCGGCGCGATGTCGTCGCGCGGGATCGGCTGGCCGACGATCGTGTAGGTCTTCGGATCCTTCGGCTTGGCCTTGCCGGGCGCATAGAGCGCATTGCCCATCTCGCCGTTCCAGTCGAGATGCACGTTGAAGAACTGGCCGCCGATCAGCTCGCTGTAGCTGACCTTCTTGCTCGCATCGTTGGCGGCGCTGATCACGCCGTCCTTGACGGTCAGCTGATCGGCCGGCACGCCGAGTTTGTCGGCCGCCATGTTGACCAGCACGCGCCGCGCTTCGGCCGAGGCCGCGCGCATCTGCTTGCCGCCGTTCTGCACGCCGGTCGAGCCGGAGGCACCGCCCTGGTTGACGCTGGTGTCGGTGTCGCCGATGAAAATCTGCGTGCGGTCAAACGGCACGTCGAGCTCTTCGGCGACCATCTGCCGGATGGCGACGGACAAGCCCTGGCCCATGTCCATCTTGCCGGAGAACGCCGACACCGTGCCGTCGGCATTCACCGCGATGTAGGACGACAGCTGATCGGGCGTGAGCGGCGGTTTCGTCGCCGTCGCCGCGTCACTTTCGGCGGCGCGAACGGAGGTCAACGTGATCGGCGCGCCGACCGACACGACGAGGGCGCCGGTCGCTTGCAGCAGCGTGCGGCGCGAGAAGCTTTGCGGTTTGTCCATTCGGGTCATTGTTTGATTCATGGCGGCCTCCCTCAGCCCATCATCGCCGCCGCGCGCTTGACCGCGCGCAGGATCGCCATGTGGGTGCCGCAGCGGCATTTCAGGCCGCGCAGCGCGGTGCGGATATCGGCGTCGCTCGGTTTCTTGTTATCGCGCAAGAACGCCGCCGCGGTCATGA
>JASHWN010000122.1 GCA_030044035.1 Xanthobacteraceae bacterium | reverse complement strand
CATTAATGCTGCCTTAAGCGCCACGCGGGCATGATCGTCACATGGTCACCCGTAAGCGTTTGCGTTCGTTCCTCACCGCGTTCGGTCTCTATGTCACGGCCGGCCTGTTGATCGGCTATTTCGGCGTCAACGCCTACAGCGGCAATCACGGCATCAAGGCCAAGCAGGACATCGACCGGCAGATCGCGGCGCTGACTACGGAACTGCACGGCCTGCAGATCGAGCGCGCAAAATGGCAGCGCCGCATCAATCTACTGCGCCCCGACGACATCGATCCGGACATGCTGGACGAGCGCGCCCGCGGGCTGCTCGACTACGCCGACCCGCGCGATCTGGTGCTGCCGATCAAAGCGCCGCCTGCCGCAGCGGGCGCTGCGCCGAGGCCTTGAACTCGCTGACGCCGTCTCCGAAATTAGGTTCTCCGACAACGATTTGTCCGGCAATCCCGCAACGCCGGATATCCACGCCGCCGACTTTCGCGATGGTGCGAATTCGGCTATGGGATCGAGTGCGCGGGACGCTTCGAGGAGACCGAATGGCCGTCGCCAGAACCAGAACCGCCGACCAAGGCGTGCAAGACCTCCGCCCCGTCGCCGAGCCGGCAGCCCCGCAAGGTCCGATCGCCGAATTCAGCAAGGAGGCGGAGTTCCAGGCGCTGCGGCAAATGCTTTTGATCCGGCGCTTCGAGGAAAAGGCCGGCCAGATGTACGGCATGGGCCTGATCGGCGGCTTCTGCCACCTCTACATCGGCCAGGAGGCGGTGGTCGTCGGCGTGAAGATGGCGATGGCCGACGGCGACCAGATGATCACCGGTTATCGCGATCACGGCCACATGCTGGCGTGCGGCATGGATCCGAAGGGCGTCATGGCCGAACTGACCGGCCGGCGCGGCGGCTATTCCAAAGGCAAGGGCGGCTCGATGCACATGTTCTCGCTCGAGAAGAATTTCTTCGGCGGGCACGGCATCGTCGCCGCGCAGGTGCCGCTCGGCACCGGCATTGCGTTTGCCAATGCCTATCGCAGCGCCAACAATGTCTGTCTGACGTTTCTCGGCGACGGCGCGGCGAACCAGGGGCAAGTCTACGAAAGCTTCAACATGGCGGAGCTGTGGAAGCTCCCGGTGGTCTACATCATCGAGAACAATCGTTACGCCATGGGCACGTCGGTATCGCGCTCCTCGGCCACGACCGACTTCTCCAAGCGCGGCTCGTCTTTCAATATCCCGGGCAAACAGGTCGACGGCATGGACGTGCGCGCGGTGAAGGCGGCGGCGGATGAAGCGCTCGCCTGGTGCCGCGCCGGCAAGGGTCCGACCATCCTGGAAATGATGACCTATCGCTACCGCGGCCACTCGATGTCCGACCCCGCCAAATATCGGACCAAGGAGGAGGTCGATAAAATGCGCACCGAGCACGATCCGATCGAGCAGGTGCGCAAGCGGCTTCTCAACAAGAAATGGGCCGGTGAGGACGAACTGAAAAAGATCGATGCCTCGGTGCGCGCGGTCGTCAACGAAGCGGCCGAATTCGCCACCCACGACGCCGAGCCCGATCCTTCGGAACTCTACACGGACGTCTATCGGTAAAAGCGTATCGGTAATGCGACCAGTGCGACGGATGTAGGCGGCCATGCCGATAGAAGTCCTGATGCCGGCCCTCTCGCCCACCATGGAGAAGGGCAATCTCGCCAAGTGGCTGAAGAAAGAGGGCGACGCCGTCAAATCCGGCGACGTCATTGCCGAGATCGAGACCGACAAGGCGACCATGGAGGTCGAAGCGGTCGACGAGGGCACGCTCGGCAAAATTCTGGTGCCGGAGGGCACCAACGACGTCGCCGTCAACACTCCGATCGCCATGATCCTGGCCGAGGGCGAGGACGCCGCCGCGCTCAAGGACGGCAAGGCCGCCAAAGCCGGCGCAGCCGCGAGCGTGCCCGCGCGTCAGGAAAAAGCCGCCGAGTCGGCGCCGCCCACTGCAGTTGAGCCCGCCAAAGCGCCGCCGCCCGCGCCGCCGAAGACCGGCACCGCCGCAGCAGCTCCCGCGGCACCTGAGCCGGAAGTGCCGGAAGGCACTGAAATGGTCACGATGACCATGCGCGAGGCGCTGCGCGATGCCATGGCCGAGGAAATGCGCCGCGATCCGGACGTGTTCGTCATCGGCGAGGAGGTCGCCGAATACCAGGGCGCCTACAAGGTGACGCAGGGCCTACTCGACGAATTCGGCGCGCGCCGCGTCATCGATACGCCGATCACCGAGCATGGCTTTGCCGGGCTTGGCGTCGGCGCCGCGCTCGCCGGCTTAAAGCCGATCGTCGAATTCATGACCTTCAATTTCGCCATGCAGGCGATGGACCAGCTGATCAATTCCGCCGCCAAGACGCCCTACATGTCGGGCGGCCAGGTGCAGGTCTCGGTCGTGTTCCGCGGCCCGAACGGCGCTGCGGCGCGCGTCGCAGCCCAGCACAGTCAGGATTATTCGGCCTGGTACTCGCACATTCCGGGGCTGAAGGTGATCGCGCCGTCCACCGCCGCCGACGCCAAGGGGCTGCTGAAAGCGGCGATCCGCGATCCGAATCCCGTCATGTTTTTGGAAAACGAAATTTTGTACGGCCACTCGTCGCCGGTGCCGAAACTCGCGGACTACGTGCTGCCGATCGGCCGCGCCCGGGTGGTGCGCAGCGG
>JASHWN010000121.1 GCA_030044035.1 Xanthobacteraceae bacterium | reverse complement strand
CTGCGGCATTGCCGACCAAAACGTCGAGGCGCTGGTAGCGTTCGTTGAGCGTCGTGGCGAGGCGGTAGAGCGCGGGGTAATCGCGCATATCGAGCGGCACGCCGGTCATCGAGGCGCCGGCCGCGCGCACCGCGTCGTCGAGCTCTTCGAGCGCGCCGACGGTGCGCGCAATGGCGACGATGTGGGCGCCAGCGCGCGCCAACGAAAGCGCCAGCGCATGACCGATGCCGCGCGACGCGCCGGTGACGAGCGCGATCCGGCCGGCGAGTGGTTGCGGCATGCGTCAGCTCGCCTCGGCGAGCAGCGAGAGCTGGCGCGGTGGGGCTTCTTGGGCCATGCGGTCGGTGAGCGGCGTCGGGTATTCGCCGGTGAAGCAGTGGTCGGTGAATTGCGGGCGCAGCGGGTTGCGGGCCTTTTCGCCCATGGCGCGATAGATGCCGTCGACCGAGAGGAATTGCAGCGAGTCGGCGCCGATGAAATGCCGCATGCCTTCAAGGTCGTGGGTCGCCGCCAACAGCTTGTCCTGCTCGGGCGTGTCGATGCCGTAATAGTCGGGATGGGTGATCGGCGGCGAGGCGATGCGGAAATGCACCTCGCGGGCGCCGGCGTCGCGCATCATCTGCACGATCTTCACCGAGGTGGTGCCGCGCACGATGGAATCGTCGATCAGCACGATGCGCTTGCCGGCAACCACGGCGCGGTTGGCGCTGTGCTTCAACCGCACGCCGAGCTGGCGGATGTGCTGGGTCGGCTCGATGAAGGTGCGGCCGACGTAATGGTTACGGATGATGCCGAGCTCGTAGGGGATGCCGGATTCCTGGGCATAGCCGATGGCCGCCGGCACGCCGGAATCGGGCACCGGCACGACGACGTCGGCGGCGGCGGGCGCCTCGCGCGCCAGTTCGATGCCGCAGGTCTTGCGCACATCGTAGACGCTCCGCCCGCCGATGATAGAATCCGGCCGCGAGAAGTAGATGTATTCGAAAATGCACGGCCGCGCCGGCAAATCGCCGAACGGCTTCTCCGAGTGCTCGCCGTCCTCGTCGAAAACGATGACTTCGCCGTTCTCGACGTCGCGCACGTATTGGGCGCCGATGATGTCGAGGGCGCAGGTTTCGGAGGCGAGGATCGGGCAGCCGTCGAGCTTGCCGATCACCAGCGGCCGGATGCCGAGTGGATCGCGGGCGCCGATCAGTTTCTTGTTGGTCAGGCCGACGAAGGCGTAAGAACCTTCGAGCAGCTGCAGGGCTTCGATGAAGCGGTTGGCGAAGCGATTGCGGTGCGAGCGCGCGACCAGATGCAGGATCACCTCGGTGTCGGTGGTCGATTGCATCATGGCGCCGTCGCGCACCAACTGGCGCCGCAAGGTCAGCCCGTTGGTCAAATTGCCGTTATGGCCGATGGCAAAGCCGCCGGCATTCAGCTCGGCGAACAGCGGCTGCACGTTGCGCAGGATGGTTTCGCCGGTGGTCGAATAGCGCACATGGCCGATGGCGGCGGTGCCCGGCAGCCGGTCGATCACCTCACGCCGCGAGAACGCGTCGCCGACCAGCCCGAGCCGGCGCTCGGAGTGGAAACGCTTGCCGTCGAACGAGACGATGCCGGCGGCCTCCTGGCCGCGGTGCTGCAGCGCGTGCAGGCCGAGCGCGGTGATCGCCGCGGCGTCCGGATGGCCGAAAATGCCGAAGACGCCGCATTCTTCGCGCAGCCGGTCGCCGTCAAGGTCGGGAAGGGCGGGTTCGGTCGCGGTCAATTTTGGGCCTCCGTCCGGCTCACCCCGCCGGCCTGCCGGCAGGTGGGCTCGATGCGCCATGCTGCTGATTCGGCGCCGCGTCCTGCGGCTCGTGGTCTTCGCCCTTACTCTTGTACTTCAGATATAGGGCTTCCAAGTCCGGCGACATAGAGCGCAGCCAATCGGCCGTTCTGCTCAAAAGCTCTTTGGATTTGGCATTGGCGACCCAAGTTGGTTCCGCTTTCGGCGCTAGCCAGTCGAAAAAGGCAAACGCCACCACGACGATGAGCAGGCCGCGGGCGAGCCCGAACACGAATCCCAAGGTGCGGTCGAGGGCGCCGACCCGGCTGTCCAGCACCATGTCGGATATGCGCACCGTGATCACCGAGACCACGAGCAGCGTGAGCAGGAACACCCCGCCGATCACCGCGCCCTTGGCGACCAGTTCGCTGTTGAAATAGGCGGTGGCTGCCGGCACCAGCTTGCCATAGGCGTAAAGGGTGGCCGCAGCCGCCAAAATCCACGCCGTTATCGACAGAACCTCGCGCATAAAGCCGCGAATCATCGCCAACAGCCCGGAAATCAGCATCACGGCGAGAAGCACGATGTCGAGGAGCGTGATCATGTACGGCTGGCCCGCTGGTCCCTCTGGCGACGTGGCGTGTATAGCCGGGCGCTGCGGTGCCGTCACCCGCCTTGTCGCTTGTGCACCGCTTCTAGCGCGACAAGGTTAGGAATTTCCCCGGCTTGCGGCCGCCGCTTTAACCGACATCGCTGCCAAAGCACCGGCTCGCACCGCCCTGGCCGCTATTCGGCCGCGACATTGCGATCGCGCTCGCCCCGGCGCGGCGGCTCGCCGCGGGCGGCGATGTCCGACACGAGGTTGACGAGCATTCCAACCGTCGTGAGCGAAAGCCCGGTATCGGCGATCTCACCGCGTGCCGCCTCCGGAACGATGGCTCGGGCGAAGCCGAGTTTTTGCGCCTCCTTCAGCCGCGCCGCAGTCTGCGCCACCGGGCGCACCGCCCCC
>JASHWN010000120.1 GCA_030044035.1 Xanthobacteraceae bacterium | reverse complement strand
GAGGCCTTCAGATGCTTCCAACCAGGAGACAGACAATGAACCGCATTGCCAAACTTGCCCTTGTCGCCATCGCAGCCGCGGGCATCGCTGCGCCGGCGTTGGCGCAGTCGTACAATCCGCCGCTGGCTCACCAGAGCGGCCGCACCGCCTTCGCCATGGTGCCAGGCAGCGTTGTCAGCCCTGCGGCCACCGGCGGCGGCAGCATCGGTTACAACGAAAATCTTCGCCGCGATCAGTGGTGATGAAAACGACGAGGGCGGGCTTTTCGGCTCGCCCTCGCTCGCGCCCTTAGCCGCATCTCGAGCCGAACGAAAATAAATCGAGCGGCCGGGAATAAACCGCAGCATCGCCCGATCTCAGCGTGAGAAGCCGCAAAACGCCCGACCGGCATTCAGCCAACCGGCTTCCTGGGAGACACACCATGAGCGCATCCGATCGCGACGACGGCTCCTTGAGCCGGCGCAAAATTCTCGAATGCATGACGTGGGTCGGCACCGGCATCTTATGGAGCGTCGCCGGCGGCGTGCCGCGCTCGCTCGGCATCATCGACGAAGCGGTGGCAAAGGAAGCCGGCGGGCTTAAGTTTCTGCAGATCAGCGACAGCCACATCGGCTTCGACTTCAAGACGCCGTATCCCAACGCGGTCGGCACGCTGTCCGAATGCGTCGGCAAGATCAAGGCGCTGCCGACCAAGCCGGCATTCATGATCCACACCGGCGACATCAGCCATTTGTCGCTCGCCGCGCAGTTCGACGACGCCGACAAGGTGATCGGCGAGACCAGGCTCGACGTGCACTACGTGCCCGGCGAGCACGATTTCGTCGATGCCGACCGCAAGCTTTTCCTCGAACGCTACGGCCGCGGCAGCAAGGGCGCCGGCTGGTACAGCTTCGACGCCGGCGGCGTGCACTTCATCGGTCTCGTCAACGTCTATGATCTGAAAGCCGGCGGCCTCGGCAATCTCGGCCACGAGCAGCTGGAGTGGCTGGAAGCCGACGTCAAAGGCCGCTCGGCCTCGACGCCGATCGTGCTGTTCGCCCACGTCCCGCTGTGGACCGTTTACCCGAACTGGGGCTGGGGCACCGACGACGGCGCGCAGGCGCTGTCGTATCTCAAGCGCTTCGGCTCGGTGACCGTGCTCAACGGCCACATCCATCAGGTGATGCAGAAGGTCGAGGGCAACGTCACTTTCCACACCGCGCGCTCGACCGCGTTCCCGCAGCCGGCGCCCGGCTCGGCGCCCTCGCCCGGCCCCATGAAGGTGCCGGCCGAAAAGCTGCGCAGCATGCTCGGCATCGCCAACGTCACCTACCAGCAGAACCAAGAGCGGCTGGCGATCATCGATACGCCGCTGCAAGCCTGAAGGGCGCGCCCATGTTGGACCTAAAAACAATAAGAGGTTCGCTCGTCGCCGCCGCGCTGGGTGCAGCCTGCGGCCCGTTGCTGGCTCCGTTGGTCCTGCCGGCATGGTCGCAGAACAAGCCGGCGAGCGGGATATCGATCGACAATTTCACGTTCAGCCCAGGCAAGCTGACCGTGAAGGCCGGCACCACGGTCACCTGGACCAACAAGGACGACATCCCGCATGGCATCGCCTCGGCCGACAATGCCTTCAACCGATCGAAGGCGCTGGACACCGACGACGCCTTTTCGTTCACGTTCACCACGCCCGGCACTTATCAGTACTTCTGCTACATCCACCCGCACATGATGGGGACGATCGTGGTAGAAGCGGCAACGGGCGAGAACGCGATGCCTTAAAAATGCTGGATCGGCCGCATCCCGGTCCTGCTCCGCTCCGGGAAGCGGCAGACCAAGCGTCAGGGGCGTCGGGACCCACCGGGCGCTATTCGATGGCAGGTTATGCCGGCGACGAGCACGACAAAGCGCGGCGCTTTCGCGACGCCGCGCTGCCTTACCTCGACGACGCCTATGCGCTCGCCCGCTGTCTGTTGCGCAATGCCGCCGACGCCGATGACGCGGTTCAGGAGTGCTATTTGCGCGCGTTCCGCCATTTCGACAGCTATCGAGGTCCGGCCATGAAGCCGTGGCTTTTGACCATCCTGCGCAACGTCTGCAATGCCGAGTTTACGCGCCGCGGCAAGCTCGATCCGGCCGCCGATGGCGAGTTCGAGGCGAACGCCGAGGACGTGCCGTTATGGCAGGAGCCGCAAGCTACCCCCGAATCGGCGCTCGTTCGCGAGCACGATGACGCCATCATCCGCCGGCTCGTCGCCGAACTGCCGCAGCCGTTCCGTGAAACCATCGTGATGCGCGAGATCAACGACCTGTCGTATCAGGAAATCGCGCAAGTCGCCGGCGTGCCGGTCGGCACCGTGATGTCGCGGCTCGCGCGCGCGCGCGGCATGCTGCGTTCGGCCTGGAACGCCGCGGAGGGAGCGCCGTCATGAACTGCGCCGAAGCCGAAATCATGCTGCATGCGCTGCTCGACGGCGAACTCGACGCCGGGCACGCGCGCGACGTCGAAGCCCACATTGCGGACTGCCCCGACTGCGCCGAGAAGCTCGCCGCGTTTCGCGCCATGCGCGCCGCCATGGCCGGCGCGGACCTCAAACAAAAAGCGCCGGCCGCACTGCGGGCGCGGATCGAGGCGGCGCTGCCGGCAGCGCCGGCGTCAGGGCGCGCCAGCGCCGCGGTGTTGCCGTTGCGGCCGTCGCGGCGCTCGTTCTTCTCAGGCTTCGGCGCCGGCGCGGTGGCCTCCGGCGCGCTTGCGGCAAGCCTGATGCTCACCGTTTTCCACAACGATCAGGACCAGGCGGTCGCCAACGACGTGGTGTCGGCGCATATCCGTTCGCTGCAGGCCAACCATCTGATGGATGTCGAAACCAGCGACCAGCACACGGTCAAGCCGTGGTTCGACGGCAAGGTCGACGTCGCCCCGCCGGTGATCGATCTGACCGCGCAGGGCTTCACGCTCCTTGGCGGCCGCCTCGACTACATCGACGGCGAGCCGGTCGCCTCGGTCGTGTATCGGCGGCGCAAGCACATCATCAATCTGTTCGTCGCCCAGCATCTCGGCGCCGCGCACGCCGCGATGACGGCGCGCAGCGTGCAGGGCTACAATGTCCGCCATTGGTCCGGGCAAGGCCTCGAATTCTGGGCGGTCAGCGACCTCGACGGCGAAGAGCTCGGCGAATTCGCCGGCAAAATAGCGGCTTCGCTGCGGCCGGGCGCGGCGTCGTGACTAGCCTCCTGCGACGATAATCGCTACACCACGTCGGAAACCGATTGCCCGCGCGGGCCGCTTTCCTTCCGGGAGGGGAAACGGAGCCGCTGCGCATACGTTCGATCAAAGCATGGACCAACGGGTCGACGACGAACGCCGCCAGGAGACCGTGCCGGGCCGCCCGGCGCGGCCGAGCCCCATGGAGAAGCCAGGGGAACCATCCCGGCTTGACCGCCTGCGCGCGCGGCGGACGCTGGTGCTGACGATCGCGGCCATCGTCATCGCCCTCGGCGTCGGCACGATAGTCTGGTGGATCAACGCCAGCCATTATGAATCGACCGACGACGCCTTCATCGACGCGCGCACCGTCACCATCAGCGCGCAGGTCAATGCCCAGGTCGTCGACGTGCCGGTGACCGACAATCAGGTCGTCAAGGCCGGCACCGTGCTGGTGCGGCTCGACCCCAGCGACTATCAGGTGCAGACCGACCAGGGCAACGCGCAGGTCGATCAGGCACAGGCCAACATCGCCAATCTCAACGCGCAAATCGCCGCGCAGCAGGCGCGCATCGAGCAGGCCGACAAACAAACGGTGCAGGCGCAGGCGGCGCTCACCTTCGCGCAGCAGGAAGACGAACGCTACGAGCGGCTCGTCAAAACCGGCGCGGTCACCGTCGAAACGGCCCAGCAATACCACTCCAATTTGCTGCAGGCGCAGGCGACCTCCGCCGCCGCCGAGGCCAACGCGGTCGCCACCGCCAAGCAGCTGCCGGTGCTGCAGAGCCAAACGCTGCAGGCCAAGGCGCAATTGGAGCAGCAGCGCGCCGGCCTCGAGCAGGCGAAGGTCAATCTCGGCCGCACCGTGATCACGGCGCCGGTCGACGGCTACGTCACCAAGCTCACCGCGGCCAAAGGCGACTATGCGGCGGCCGGTCAGGCCCTGATGATGTTCGTCCCGCTCGACGTTTGGGTGACGGCGAATTTCAAGGAAACCCAGCTTGCCAATCTGCGGCCGGGCCAACCGGTCGACATCGCGGTCGACGCCTTCCCGAACCACACCTTCAAGGGCCACGTCGACAGCGTCCAGGCCGGCAGCGGCACGGCGTTCAGCCTGCTGCCGCCCGAGAACGCGACCGGCAATTACGTCAAGATCGTACAGCGGGTACCGGTCAAGATCGTGTTCGACAAGCGGCCCGACGTACTGCTCGGCCCCGGCATGTCGGCCGTGCCGAGCGTGAAGGTGCGATGAGCGAGCAGGCCCAGCGCGGCAGCTGGAGCGCGAGCCGCTCGGCTGCCGGCGACCGCAACCCCTGGCTCGTCGCCATCATCGTCTCGATCGCCACCTTCATGGTCGTGCTCGACACCGCGATCGCCAACGTGTCGCTGCGCTACATCGCCGGCAGCCTCGGCGCCAGCATCGACGAGAGCACCTGGGTGGTGACGACCTACCTGATCGCCAACGCAGTGGTGCTGCCGGTCAGCGGCTGGCTGTCCAACGTCATCGGCCGCAAGCGCTTCTACATGATCTGCGTGGCGTTGTTCACGGCAAGCTCGCTGCTGTGCGGATTGGCGACGAGTCTGAACGCCTTGATCTTCTTCCGCATCCTGCAGGGCCTCGGCGGCGGCGGCATGCCGACCAGCGAACAGGCGATCCTCGCCGATACCTTTCCGCCGCAGCGGCGGGCGCAGGCTTTTGCGCTCTACGGCATCGCCGTCATCGTGGCGCCGACGGTCGGGCCGACGCTCGGCGGCTGGATCACCGACAATTACTCCTGGCACTGGATTTTCTTCATCAATATCCCGATCGGCATCGTTTCGCTGATCCTGGTGAATTGGGTGCTGGTCGAGCCGGAAGCGCTCAAACGCGAACGGCGCGAGCTCCTGGCCGGCGGCTTGCGCGTCGACTGGACCGGCTTTGGCCTGATCGCGCTCACCTTCGGCAGCCTGGAATTCGTGCTCGACCGCGGCCAGGAGGACGACTGGTTCAAATCCAACACGATCATCGCGTTCAGCCTGATCGCCGCGGCGGCGTTCGTCTTCTTCCTGATCTGGGAGCTGACCGAGCGCGAACCGATCGTCGACCTTCGCCTGCTGTTCCGGCGCCAGTTCGGCATCGCATTTTGCATCATGCTGACGGTCGGCGCGATCCTGTTCGGCTCCAACCAGATCCTGCCGCAGCTGTTGCAGACGAGCTTCCCCTACACGGCAGAGCTGTCCGGTCTCGCCGTGATGCCGGGCGGCCTGGCGATGCTGCTGCTGATGCCCATTGCCGGCCAGGTCACCGGCCTGATGCAGCCGAAATACTGGATCGCCTTCGGGCTCGGCGCGGTGGCGCTGGCGATGTGGTACTCCACCAGCCTAACCCCCGACGCCACCTTCTGGTACTTTGCCATGGTGCGCATCTTTCAGGTGATCGGCCTGCCGTTCCTGTTCATTCCGATCAACACCATCGCTTACGACGGACTGCCGCAAAACAAGACCAGCGAAGGCTCGGCCCTGATCAACGTCGCGCGCAACCTCGGCGGCAGCGTCGGCGTCTCGCTCGCCAATACCGAGCTGTTGCGGCGCAGCCAATTCCATCAATCGCGCCTGGTCGAAAACATGGTGCCGTCGTCGCCGGCGTTTCAATCGACAATGCAGCACATGAATCAGTACTTCATCCAGCAGGGCGCGCCGCCCACGACCGCGCAGTCCCATGCGTACGGCTTCATCGGCCAGCTGGTCAGCAGCCAGGCTGCGCTCTTGGCCTATATCGACGTGTTCTACACATGGGCGATTTTTACCGCGGTGCTCGTCCCGGTCGTGCTCTTGGCGATAAAACCGGTGTCCGGGCCGGGTCGGGCCGCAGCTGCGCATTGAGCCGTGCCTAGTTTTGCGCCATAAGAATCGCGCGAACGCCGACCTTTAGTTCACTTCGGCCGAAATACAGGGATGACGATCGTGCGCCAGACCCGCGCGCTTTGGCGCATTGGCTGCCTCCTTGGACTGCTGCTCGCCACCCCGCTGGCGCAGTCGGCGCCGAAACCGGTCAAGCTCGACGTCGTCATGGTCGACTACAGCTTCAAGCCCGATCGCCTGATTTTTCGGCACGGCGCGCACTATCAATTGCACCTGGAAAACCACGGCACCGAGACGCACGAGTTCACGGCCCCGGTATTTTTCGCAACCGCCACGATCGACAATCCCGACGTCCTCGACAATAGGGGCAGCGAAGTGACGCTGCACCCCGGCGACAAGAAGGACGTATTCCTGACGCCGCACAAGCCGGGCAAATATGACCTGCGCTGCGCCGACCACGATTGGTACGGCATGGTCGGCGGCATCACGGTCAAGTGACCGCCTGCCCGCGGAGCGGGGCCGCACATCCGCCTCAAATCCCGGCAAAATTCGCAAACGGCTTGCGGTCAACGAATGTCGCCGCGCGGACGCGGCGCGAGCGGAACGTGGCTTACGTACACCGCGATGTCTTTTCTTCGCGCCGAGCGGCACCATTCTTGCCTGAGATCGTTGTTCGTGAGGGTTGTGGGGCTTGAGTACCAGAAAGCCCCGGGACCATGGCCCGGGAAGAAAGGAGTCGCCAATGTGTGACTTTAGCCTTCAAAGCGTGCGATCACGGCCGGCGAAAGTCGCCGACAAGCTCGTTACGCGCGACTTCGGGACGGGAACACGCGGGTTCTCCGCCGCCGACGATCCTGGACTGGCCGTCTGTATCCGGCCCGGGACCGAGCTGGCTTTTGCCGGCGAGGTTGCGTGCCTGCCGGCCGGCCTGTTGGGCTGGAAGACCAAGACCATCAATCACCAGACCGCGATCTTCCGTCAGGTCAACAAGGACAAGTTGGCCGCGCACCACGACGCGCTCGAATTTCCCGATGGGCGTATCGTGCTGCTGACGCTGTTGTGCGAAGGCCAGGAAGCCACCGTGCTGCAGCTGCCGGCGCAGCCGGCCACGGTCGAAGAAGCGCGCGAGCAAGAGCGCGTCGGGTTCTTGGGCTGAATCTGAGCTGACGCAGCGGTTTTTCAGCCGTTTCGTAGTCGACGAGGCCGGCCGTCACCGACGGCCGGCCTTTTTATGTTTGCGAAGCCGCTGCGAGCGCAGCCGCCCAACTCACCGATACGGAGTCCGCGTCAGGCGCCGCTGCCCGGCACGAAACAGCGGATCACCACGTGATTGCCATAAATGCTGTACCAGACCACGGCGTCGCCCACCGGGTTGCCGACGTTATCGAGCACGGCGTCGGCCGGCACCGGCATCCAATTGCCGTTGATCGGGACCCAGTATTGATTTTTTCGCATGTCATAATCGGTGCGATGGCCGTCGGCGATGTCGCAGCATGGCACGCCGTGCTGCGACTTGACGCCCTTGAACCACGCCCGCACCGACGGCGATACGTTGCTGAACTGGCCGTTGTCGTGCGCCAAAGCCGGCGTGCCGATCGCAAGAGTCACAAGGCCGGCCCGAACCATCATCGATTTCGTCGCTGCGCTGGCACGGCAGCGTGGCGTTGTACTGGTACTGGCACTCTCACTCATGGCGCACCAAATCAAATT
>JASHWN010000119.1 GCA_030044035.1 Xanthobacteraceae bacterium | reverse complement strand
GCCAGCGCTCGCGCCGCTCTTCGAGCCGCATCGCGAACGCATTGGCGATCTGGCGGGCCATGCCGTCGATATCGTGCGGATTGACCAGCAGCGCGGCGTCGAGCTCCTTGGCGGCGCCGGCAAACGACGACAGCACCAGCACGCCGGGATCGAACGGGTTCTGCGCCGCCACGTATTCCTTGGCGACCAGGTTCATACCGTCGTGCAGCGGCGTCACCAGGCCGACATGGGCGACGCGATAGAAGCCGGCCAGCGTCGACTGCGCGAAACCTTTGTTCAGGTAGCGGATCGGAATCCAATCGACCTCGCCGTGGCGGCCGTTGACTTCGCCGACCAGCGCGGCGAGGTCGGCCTTGAGCTCGCGATAGGCGCGGATATTGCCGCGTGACGGCACCGCGACCTGCAACAGCGACACGCCGCGTTTCAGCTCCGGCTGCAGGTCGAGCATGCGGTCGAAGGCGCGGATGCGATTGGGCAGGCCTTTGGAATAATCGAGCCGGTCGACGCCGAGCGCCAGCTTGGCGCCCTGCAGGCTGGCGCGCAGCCGCGCCACGTCGGGCCGCGTCACCGCCTTGGTGGCGCGCGAGGCGAATTCATCGACGTCGATGCCGATCGGGAACGTGGCGAGCCGGGTCAGCCCGTAGGCGGACGCCACCGCGCCGTCGACCGCCGACATGCCGAACTCGTACTGCAAATAGTCTGCGAAATTGCGGCGGTCGTCGTCGGTCTGAAAGCCGATCAGGTCGTAGGCGAGCATCGCCGACACGAGATCGGCGTGGTGCGGCACCGCCGCGATGGTGATGCGCTCCGCCCACGGCGTGTGCAGAAAAAATCCGATCGGCCGGCCGACCCGCAGCCGGCGCAACTCGGCGCCGAGCGTGAGGAAATGATAATCCTGCACCCAGAACGCGGCTTCCGGGCCGTTGAAGCGCAACAGCGCGCGCGCCATGAAGGCGTTGACTTCGCGATAGGAGGCGTATTCGTCGGCGGTGACCTGGATGAGGTCCGGGCGCGAGTGCAGCGCCGGCCACAGCGCCGAGTTGGCGAAGCCTTCGTAATAGCCGCGATAATGCTTGGCCGGAATGTCGACCGTCGCCAGCGCGCCTTTGCCGAGCGCCTCGATTTTGGCAAAAGATTCGCGCGCTTGTGCGGCGTCGCCATGGCCGCTGGAACCGACCCAGATCGCGCCGGAATCTTTGATGACTGGAATAAGCGCTGAGGCCAAACCCCCGGCAATCGGCTCGTCGGTTTTTGCCCGCGCGACGCGGTTGGAAACGACGATAACACTCACGTGAAGTCCTCCAGTTGGCGTTCCGACAACCCGCCCGGCCAAGGTTGGTTCCGGCTGCGTTCGCGGGGCGACAAATCGTCTGCAAGTGGCGGAGGAACTCCGCGTTTCGTCGTTCGCGGCAGCGGATTTTTCTAGGAACTGCAAGAATCGCTAAGAATGCAGCGAGCGTTCACGCCTCGGTATAGGCAATGGTCGACAACAGGCTCACTTCGGCGTGGCGCGTATCCATGCGGGTGTGCTGCAGCACGATCGGCACGTCGGACTCGAACACCGACGCGTAATCGGTGTCGCGCGGAATCGGCGCAGGGTCTTGCAAATCGTTGAAGCGCAAATGCAACGTGCGGCGCGGCCCCACCGTGACTTGATATGGGCCGACCGGCTCGCGATCGGCGAAGAAGACCGTGATGCTGACCTGGGCCTGCCGATCCGTGACATTGAGGATACAGGCGGTCTCGTGCGAGATGAGATCGTGCTCGAAAAACGAACTCTGCGACGGAATGTAGCCTTCCGCGATTGCCCAGCGCTTGCGTCCGATGGGTTCCATGCCCAAGCCCCTTGTGTTCCTGAGTGTTGGGTGGATTTTTTGCCGGCGCTGAAACACGCCTGGATAAGGCGTAACGCCGCAGCTCGGCGTCGGTTCCACGTCCGGAACTTTCTTTCGCTGCCCCCGTTGACCCGAAAAGGACTTCTTGCGCCGCAAGCGCCACCCGGATGTAGCCCGGCCGCGAGCGGATTTTGCTTGGAATCGCAACATGCGCGCCCTGACCGTCGCGCCGAACGTTGCAAATTCGGCGCGCGTCGATGACATTGCGGAGCCGCCATTGTCCGACGGCGCCGTGCTGGTGCGTGCCAAGGCGCTCGGCGTCTGCGGCACCGACCGCGAAATCGTCTCGGGCGCATACGGCTGGGCGCCGCCGGGGGCTAGCCGCCTCGTCATCGGCCATGAATCGCTCGGCGAGGTGCGCGCGGCGCCGCCGGGCTGCGGCTTTGATCCAGGCGATCTGGTGGTCGGCATCGTGCGCCGGCCCGATCCGGTGCCTTGTCCGTCCTGCGCGGCCGGCGAGTGGGACATGTGCCGCAACGGCCGCTACACCGAGCGCGGCATCAAGGAGCGCAACGGCTACGGCTCGGATTTTTTCCGAGTCGAGCCGGAGTTTCTGGTCAGGCTCAACGGCACACTCGGCGCCGAGGGCGTTCTGGTCGAGCCGACCAGCGTCGTCGCCAAGGCCTGGGATCACACCGAGCGCATCGGCCAGCGCTCGCGCGCCTGGCAGCCGAAAACCCTGCTCGTCACCGGCGCCGGACCGATCGGTCTCTTGGCGGCCATGATCGGCGCGCAGCGTGGCCTCGATGTGCACGTGCTCGACCATCACGACAGCGCGCTCAAGCGGACGCTGGTGCGTGATCTCGGCGGCACGTTCCATCTCGGCAGCATCGCCGATCTCGGCCATTTTGCGCCCGACATATTGATGGAGTGCACCGGCGCGCCGGTCGTGGTGCGCGACGTGCTCGGCCACACCGCCTCGGGCGGCATCGTCTGCCTGGTCGGGGTAAGCGCGCCGGGCCACGACTTCGACGTCGACCTCGGCCTCCTCAATCGCACCATGGTGCTCGACAACGACACCGTGTTCGGCAGCGTCAACGCCAATCGGCAGCATTATGAGGACGCGGTGGCGGCGCTGCAGCGCGCCGACAAAAAGTGGCTGTCGCGGCTGATCACGCGCCGCGTGCCGGCGGAACGATGGACTGAAGCGCTGAAGTCGGAACCGGACGATATTAAAGTCGTCGTCGATTTTGCCTGACCGGATATGTCCACTCCGATTGAAGATTACGCACTGATCGGCGATTGCACGAGCGCGGCGCTGGTCGCCGCCAACGGCTCGATCGACTGGCTGTGCTGGCCGCGTTTCGATTCGGAGGCGTGCTTTGCCGCTCTATTGGGCACGCGCGAACACGGCCGCTGGCTGATCGCGCCGCGCGACAAAGCCCGCACCACGCGCCGCTACCGTCCCGAAACGCTCATCCTCGAAACCTGCTTCGAGACCGCCGACGGCGCCGCGACTGTGGCCGACTTCATGCCGCGGCACTCCGCCAATTCGACGATCGTGCGCCTGGTGATCGGCACGCGCGGCCACCTGAAGATGCACTCCGAGCTGATCCTGCGGTTCGGCTATGGCGCCGTCGTGCCGTGGGTCAGCCGCGTCGAGAACGGCGCGCTGCGCGCCATCGCCGGCCCCGACATGGTCGTGCTCAACACGCCGGTGCACATGCGCGGCAAGGATTTCACCACGGTCGGCGAACTCACCATCAGCCGCGGCGAAACCATCCCCTTCGTGCTGACCTATTCGCCGTCGCACCTGCCGCTGCCGAAACCAGTAGACGCCATGTCGGCGCTGGCCGATACCGAAAGCTTCTGGCGCGAATGGATTGCAAAGGTCAGGCCGGCCGGACCTTGGTCGGCGGCGGTGCGCCGCTCGATCATCACGCTCAAGGCGCTGACCTATGGGCCGACCGGCGGCATGGTGGCGGCGCCGACCACCTCGCTGCCGGAACGGCTCGGCGGCAAGCGCAACTGGGACTATCGCTTCTGCTGGCTGCGCGACGCCACCCTGACGCTGCTCGGCGCCATGCACGCCGGCTATTACGAGGAGGCGCAGGCTTGGCGCGAATGGCTGTTGCGCGCCGTCGCCGGCAGTCCGAACCAGCTGCAGATCATGTACGGCATCGGCGGCGAACGGCGGCTGACCGAATGGGAAGTGCCGTGGCTGCCGGGTTATGAGAACTCGCACCCGGTACGCATCGGCAATGCGGCGCATACTCAGCTGCAGCTCGACGTGTTCGGCGAGATCATGGACGTGCATCACCAGGCGCGGCGCTGCGGGCTGTCGACCAACGAATCCGGCTGGGACGCGCAGATCGCGTTCTTGAGTCATCTCGACAAGGTCTGGAAAGAGCCCGACCACGGCATCTGGGAAATGCGCGGCCCGCCCCAGCATTTCACCTATTCCAAGGTCATGGCGTGGGTGGCGTATGACCGCGCCATCAAGAGCGCGGAAGCGTTCGGTCTGCCCGGACCGATCGACGGATGGCGCAAGTTGCGCGACATCATTTGCGACGACGTGTGCCAGCACGGCTACGACAAGGAGCTCGGCACGTTCACCCAGGCCTACGGCTCGAAACAGCTCGACGCCAACCTGTTGCTGCTGCCCTGCGTCGGCTTCCTGCCGGTTTCCGATCCGCGCATCCAACGCACCATCGCGGCGGTCGAGCGCCGGCTCATCAGCGGCGGCTTCGTCATGCGCTACAGCACCCACGACGTGGAAGACGCATTGCCGCCGGGCGAAGGCGCGTTTCTCGCCTGCAGCTTCTGGCTGGTCGACGCTTACCTGTTGCAGCACCGCTACGGCGAAGCCGAAACGCTGTTTCGGCGGCTGGTCGGCTTGTGCAACGAAGTCGGGCTGCTCAGCGAAGAGTATGACCCGCAGGGTAAGCGCCTGATCGGCAACTTCCCGCAGGCCTTCTCGCACCTCGCATTGATTAACAGCGCCTACAACCTGACCCGGACCACAAAGCCATTGCACCAGCGCGCCCAGGACGAGTGCGCCCCGCCCGAAGAACTCACCGCAGCGGCGGATTGACGCATTGGCCGGCCGCCGCCCGCGTCGCTTTGGCGGCGCCGTCGAGAATCGCAGGCCACCGCCCATTTTGCGCTGCATCACCGCGCCGGGAAGGCCGGATCAGATGGCTTTGCGGCCGGCAATATGCGATGCTTTCTGTTGATTGAAACAAAAAGCTGCGCCACAAAGCAGCACCAGAAAGGCCAAAACGGTCGCCGCACGGCGGACGCGCCGCGGCCGACAAGCCGGCTGGCGGAAACCGCAGCCTGCGCACCGTTCGGTTAATGCGAGGGGCGAACAGGGAGGAAGATCATGAAACGACTCTATTTGCTTGCCGCCGCGGCGGCAGCCGTGGCATTGGCCGCGACGCCCGCCCTTGCCGAAGACACGATCACAGTCGGCTTCACTGCGTCGCTGACCGGACCGCTGAACGTCGATTCCGCCGGCCAGCAGCGCGGCTACGAATTCTGGCGCGACGAGGTCAATGCCGCGGGCGGCATCAAGGCCGGCGGCAAGAGCTATAAGGTAAAGTTCGTCACCTATGACGATCAGTCCGTCGGCGGCCGGGTGCAGCAGCTCTACACGCGGCTCATTAATCAGGACAAAGCCGATTTCCTGTTCAGCCCGTATTCGTCGGGCCTGACCGCGCCGGCCACGGTGATTTCCGAGCAGTACGGGAAAATCATGATCGACTCCGGCGGCGCCGAGGAAAAGCCGTTCGAGACCGGCAACAAATATCTGTTCATGGTGATCACCTCGGCGAGCCATTATCTGTCCGGCGCCGTCGAGGCGCTGAAGAAATACAATCCGCAGGCCAAGCTGGCGCTGGTCTACTCGGACGATCCGTTCTCCAAGGCGGTGCTGGCGGCTGCTGCGAAGCAGGCCAAGGACGCCGGGCTCGAAGTGGTGATGAACGAATCCTACTCGCCCTCGACCACCGACTTCGGTCCCATCGTCAACAAGATCGTGTCGTCGAACGCCGACGCATTCCTGGGCGGCGGCCATTATTCCGACGGCGCCACGCTGGCCCGTCAGATGCACGATCAGAAAGCCAACATGAAATGGATCTCGATCCTGGTGGCGCCGGCCGACGACAAGTTCGGCGAGCTTGGCCCCGCCGCCTTGGGCGTGACCGTGCCGTCGCAATGGGAGCTGCAGGTCAACTACACGCCGCAATTCGGGCCGACCACGGCGCAATTCGCCAAGGCGTTCCAGGATAAAATGCACGCCAAGGCGGACTACCACGGGGCTTCCGGCTACACTGTCGGCGTTGTCTTGCAGCACGCCATCGAGCAGGCCGGCTCGATCGATACGGAGAAAGTCGCCGCTGCGCTGAACGCAACCGACATCGCCACGTTCTTCGGCCACGTCAAATTCGCCACCGACGCCGGCCATCACGGCCTGCAGGTCGCGCACCAGATGGTGCTGGCGCAGTGGCAGATGGTCGACGGCAAGCTCGGCCGCCAAGTCATCTGGCCCGAGGACGCCAGGTCCGCCCCGGCGATGTACCCGATCAAACAACAATAAATGCGGGCCGCCGGCCACGGCACTGACGTCAGGTCTTTAATTTTACCTCTCCCCGGAGGGGAGAGGTCGAGCGAGCGCAGCGAGCGAGGGTGAGGGGGTTCGGAAGTTGCAGAATTTTCCCAAACGTCCGAACCCCCTCATCCCAACCCTCTCCCCTGCGGGGAGAGGGAGCGCGCTGTACACGCGCTGGCTACCTCAGTCTAAAATAATCTCCGTTTAGCCCGCATGCTCGGCGTACTCGCTTCGATCATTGACGGCGTGCTGGTGGGGCTGGTCTACGGGCTCGCCGCCATGGGTTTGACGCTGATCTGGGGCGTCATGGACGTCATCAACCTGACCCATGGCACCATGATCGTCGCCGGCATGTTCGGGCTCTATGGGCTGGCGACTGCGCTCGGCGCGCCGCCCTACCTGGCTTTGCCGCCGGTGTTGATCGGCGGCTTTTTGGCCGGCGTGGCGCTCTACTGGGTGGCCGTGCATCGCATGGTCGGGCGGCCGCCGCTGATGAGTCTGTTGTCGACGTTTTCCATCAACCTGATGCTGGTCGGCATCGGCACCGGCATCTGGGGCACCGCATTGTTCAACGTCGATGTGTCGTTGCCCGGCATCAGCATGGGCCGCTACACGTTTCCCGGCGCCCACATCCTCGCCGCGATCTTGGCTGCGGTGATCGCCGCGTCGCTCTATGTGTTCCTGCACCGCACCCGGCTCGGCAAGGCGGTGCGCGCGGTGGCCAACAATCGCGAGGCGGCGGAGCTGGTCGGCATTCCGACCACGCGCGTGCTCGCCATCACGGTCGGCTTCGGCGTGGCGCTGGCCGGCGTTTCCGGCATGCTGATCGGCACGCTGTTTCCGTTCACCATTTTGTCCGGCGACGGCTATCAGCTCAAAAGCTTCGTGGTGACGGTGCTCGGCGGCTTCGGCAATCCGCTCGGCGCGCTGATGGGCGGCGTCGCGCTCGGTCTGCTCGAGGGCGCCATCACGCCGTTCGTGCCGGTGAGCTGGACCCTGGTGATCGAGTTCGTGCTGTTCGTCCTGGTGCTGATCGCCTTTCCCGGCGGCGTGTTCTCGCGGCGCGGAGCCATGTGATGTCGCTGCTGCGCCTGACGCGCCGGCCGTTCTTCTGGATCATCGCGCTCGTCATCGCGAGCTTCGTGCTGGTGCCGTGGCTCGGCAACGACGTGCAGCTGCGCGAGAGCCTGCTGCTCGCCGCGCTCTACATCACGCTCGCCAGCAATCTCAATCTGATGCTCGGCTATGCCGGCTACATCAATTTCGGCAGCATCGTGTTCTTCGGCCTCGGCGGCTACATCTGCGTCTGGCTGGTGAACTCGTACAATTGGCCGCTGTCCGCGAGCCTGATCACCGCGGGCGTTTGCGTGAGCGCGCTGGCGCTGATCTTCGGTCTCGGCATTCTGCGGCTGCGCGGCGCGTTCTTCGCGCTGTCGACCATCGGCATCGTCGAGGCCGTGGAGGCTTTTGCCGAAAATTTCACGCCGTGGGGCGGCTCGGCCGGCGTCTATCTCTCCAGCTCGATCTTTGCGCCGCTCGGCGGTCCGGCGCGCGCGCTGTGGGTGCTCTATTTCATCATGGTCGGCGTGATGGGCGCCTCGCTCTATCTGAGCTACGCCATCAAGAGCTCGAAGTTCGGCCTCGGCCTGTTGGCGATCGGCCAGAACGAGGATGCCGCGGCGATCCTCGGCGTGCCGACGCCGTTCTACAAGGCGCTGGTCTACAGCGCCTCGGCGTTCCTGCCCGCCATCGCCGGCGGGCTTTATTTCTTCAAGAGCGCCTTCATCCAGCCGTCCGACGCCTTCGATCTGTCGCTGTCCACCGAGGCGCTGGTTGTCGCCATGCTGGGCGGGCAGGGCACCGTGACCGGCGTCGCGCTCGGCGCCTACCTTTACGAAGAGCTGCGCGGCTATCTGCTCACCTCGCAGACCTTCTCCAACTTTCAGCTGGTGATCGCCGGCGCGCTGCTGTTGCTGATCGTGCTGTTCTTCCCCGGCGGCCTGATGGGCTTCATCTACAGCCGCTTTCCGCGCACCCAGAAGGTGCTGGAATGACGGCGCTGCTCGAACTGCAAAAAGTCGGCAAGCGCTTCGGCGGCCTGCAGGCTTTGCGCGACCTGACCTTCACGGTGAACGAGGGCGAAATCGTCGGCCTGATCGGGCCGAACGGCGCCGGCAAATCGACGCTGTTCAACCTGATCAACGGCGTGTTTGCGCCCGACACCGGGTGCATCGTGTTTGCCGGTACCGACATCACCGGCGAACGGCCGTATCGCGTGGCGCGCCACGGTCTCGCCCGCACCCATCAGATCGTGTAGCCGCTCACCAACATGACGGTGCTGGAAAACTGCACGGTCGGCGCCTGTTTCGGCCGCGAGAATCTGCCGCTCGCCCGCGCCCGCGAGGCGGCGCGCGAGGCGATTACGGTCGCCGGCCTTGCCGACCGCGCCGAGACGTTGGCGCTGCATCTGACCATCGCCGGCAAGAAGCGGCTCGAACTCGCCCGCGCGCTCGCGGCGCAGCCGAAGCTCCTGATGCTCGACGAGGTGCTCGCCGGATTAAATCCCACGGAAGTCGATCACATGATCGGCGTCATCCGCCAGATCCGCGACCGCGGCGTCACCATCCTGATCATCGAGCATTTGATGCAGGCGATCATGGGCCTGTCCGACCGCATCGTCGTGCTCAATTTCGGCCAGAAACTCGCCGAAGGCTTGCCCGCCGAGGTCGCGCAGCACCCGCAGGTGATCGAAGCCTATCTGGGCGATCCCAAACTCGCCGCCGAACTGCAGGGGACGGGCTGATGCTGAAAGGCGGAGCAACACGAGGCAGCAGCGGCGTCTGCGGCGCGACTCCCTCTCCCCGTAGGGGAGAGGGTT
>JASHWN010000118.1 GCA_030044035.1 Xanthobacteraceae bacterium | reverse complement strand
ATTTTCGCGTTTGAGGGGCAGCTTTTGATGGCCTACCCCATCGCCAATATCCGAGCCATTGGAACGGAGGTCGCCGACATCCTCAAGGAGGAAGGCATCCGCACCACTATCGGGCTTCTGCGCGCGACCAAGACGCCGAAACAACGGCTGCGCCTGGCGACCAGGACCGGCACCGATACCAAGCAGGTCCTCGACTGGGCGACGGCGGCCGATCGCATGCGGGTGAAGGGCGTCGGCTGGGAATACGCCGAGCTGTTGCGCGCCGCCGGCGTCAAGACCGTCAAGGATCTGCAATTCCGCAATCCGCAGCACCTCGTCGAAAAAATGCGTGAGGCCAACAAGCGCAAGCTGGTGCACCTCTTGCCCAAGGAAAAGACCGTCGAGCGCTGGATCGAGAACGCCAAAAAGCTGCAGCCCATCATCCGCTACTAGCTCGCTCACAAAATTTGATCGTTTGCGCCGCAGGTCGCGACAGCGGCTTTTCCGACCGCCCATTGCCGGCGCTGCTTGACTCGTCTTGACCGACCGCGCAAAGCGGGGCCGTTCGGCGCCGGGAACGATGCCGCGATGCCCCAACGTTCGGCCAACAGCGTGATTGATCCGGGGGTTTCCACCGCTGGCGATGCCGTCATGGCGCGGCTGCGCGGCAGGCAGCGGCCGCTGGTCATGGGCGTGCTCAATGTCACGCCGGACTCGTTCTCCGACGGCGGTCGCTTTCTCGAGCCGGCCGACGCCATCGCGCAGGCCGAGCGGCTGCGTGCCGAGGGCGCCGACGTCATCGATGTCGGCGCGGAATCGACGCGGCCCTACGGCGGCGCCGTGCCGGTTACGGCCGACGAGGAGCGGCGCCGGCTCGATGCGGCGCTGCCGGCCGTCGTGGCGCTTGGTGTACCGGTTTCGATCGACACCATGAAGGCAAGCGTCGCGGCCTGGGCGATGCAAGCCGGCGCCACGATTGTCAACGACGTCTGGGGCCTGCAGCGCGAGCCCGCCATGGCGCGCGTCGTCGCCGATCACGGCGCGCCGGTCATCATCATGCACAACCGCGACGCCGCCGATCCGGCGATCGATATCATCGCCGACGTCGCCGAGTTCTTCTCGCGCTCGTTGGAAATCGCCTGGCGGGCCGGCATCCGCCACGACCGCATCGTGCTCGATCCCGGCATCGGCTTCGGCAAAACGCCGGAGCAAAGCCTCGCCTGCATCGCCAAGCTGCACGAATTCTCAGGCTTCGGCATGCCGCTTCTGGTCGGCGCCTCGCGCAAGCGCTTCATCCACGCCGTCGCGCCGTCGGCGCCGATGGAGCGGCTCGGCGGTTCGCTCGCCGCGCATATCCTGGCGGTCGAGAACGGCGCCGCCATGATCCGCGCCCACGACGTGGCGCCGACCGTGCAGGCGCTCGCCGTTGCCGCGGCCATCAGGCGGGCGCGATGAGCGACTGCGTGTTCGTCAAAGCTTTGGTGCTGCACGCCTATCACGGCGTGATGCAGCACGAGGCCAAGGTCGGACAAACGTTTACGCTCGATCTTGCGCTCTCGATCGACCTTGCCGAGGCCTCGCGCAGCGACAAGCTCAAGCACACGGTGTCGTACGACATGGTGGTGCAAACCGCGAGCGAGGCGTTTTGCGCCCGGCGCTATCGCCTGGTCGAAGCGGCCGCCGGCGCGGTGGCCGACGCAATGCTCGAGCGTTTTCCGCAAGTCCACGCCGCCGCCGTCACCGTGCACAAGCCGCACGCGCCGATCGCCGCCACGTTCGACGACGTCGGCGTCACCATCGAGCGCACGCGCGATCAAGAAAATCGCAAACCGTGATATCGAACGGCGCTTCTCTCACCCGCTCGTCCCCGCGAAAGCGGGGACCCAGTGCAATTCTCTGCCTAGCGACGCGTCCTATCTGGATTCCCGCTGGCGCGGGAATGAGCGGGGAAAGATGCGCCGCCGAGAGCCGCCGTGGCTGAGGCGTTCATCGCGCTCGGCGGCAATGTCGGCGACGTGCGCGCAAATTTCGAACGGGCGATGGCATTGCTGCGCGAGGACGGCGCGGTGCTGCTTGTCGGCCGCTCGTCCGATTATCGCACGCCGCCTTGGGGCATCACCGACCAGCCGGCCTTCATCAATGCCGTCATCGCGGTGTCGACCTCGCTTGCGCCTCACGCCCTGTTGGCGCGCATGCAAGCCGCCGAACGCGCGCTCGGCCGCGACCGCGCGCAGGAGCGCCAGTGGGGACCGCGCCCGATCGACCTCGATCTTCTGGCGTATGACGATGTCGCGCTGCACGATCCCGACTTGACGCTGCCGCATCCGCACCTGTTCGAGCGCGCCTTTGTTCTCGTGCCGCTCGCCGAGATCGCTGCGGATCGCGTCATTGCCGGCACGCGCGTTGGCGACGCGCTGGCGCGCGTCGATGCCGGCGATATCGAGAAGCTGCCGCTGCGCTAGATTTCCGAAGGGAAAACAAAGGGATGCTGCCAGTTTGACCTAGTGAACCCGATGACATTCACAGAATCCACGTGGAGGCGTCCTTGCATCCGGGTGATTCTTCGTTACCCATCGGATCGCAAGTTCAGACAATCGAATTGAGGGGTTCGCTGTTGGCAAAGAGTTCGAAAAAGGCGGTAGTGGGTTTCGCCGAAGCAATCGAATCATTACGCGATACTCCGATTGGCCAGGAAGCGGCCATGTATGGACCGCTTCGCGATATCTTTTGCGACGTACTCGGCTATCCGCGACCGAAGGTCGTAATCGATGTCGCGGGTGAAGGCGGCAGGCCGGACGTGACATGCCGCGCGCCGAGTGGCCTCAACGATCGCAGCGGCAAGAGCATCGACATCGATTGGATTGTGGTCGAAGCGAAGGCGGAACACCACGCGTTTTCGAGCGAAACCAAGCGCGAACTGATATTCGCAAAGAAGGCAAAGTATATCGGCCCTGATACCGCTTGGTTCATCATGGTCGATCCGACACGAATTGTGGCGCGGCCTACCCTTTCGGCGGCGCTCACTGCTGCGGTCAACGACATTGAGTTTCGTCTGGACGCCTCCGCGTCTGAGGCCGATTTTCGCGTAAAGTTCGCGAGTCTAGCGGCAGACCGCGCGGGGGTTCCTGAGCGACTCAAGGCATTTCGTGACGGAGACACAAGTCTAATAGCTACAGAGAAGCTAATTGTCGCACCAATTACGAGTGTACGGGCGGAAAATCAGCTGGCTCTTGCGCGGCGAAATTTTTATTCCTCGTTACGGCGTACGACCCAAGCACTCCAAGAAGCTACCTTGCAGACGTTGCGTTCCTTAAAACCCGAACTTGCGCGTATCGAAGCTCTGGTCGGCGCTTTCAAGGCAAAATATGGCGGGTATGACTTTGATCCCTATACCTTGAAGATAACTGGCAAGCCAACTTCATATGAGCGATCAAAATCACATGCAGGCGATGCCGGCAGGTTGACGCGAGCTCTGAGAAAGGCCGGAAGCATCGCGCGCCTCGCTTTGGATGGCTTGCCGCAGTTCCAAGCGCGGGTAGGTATCGATGACGACGATCAGGTAATCGAAATGTTCGCCATTGAAACGGCGAATCTTATCCTCGCTCGCATTCTCGTAATTCGCTTCTTCGAAGATCATGGTTTCTTCGGAAAAAATCGATACGTCTGCAATGGCGGCGTCGCAGCATTTCAGAAATGGCGGGAGGCATTCGATCATGGATATACGCAGCTGCTGAAGAACGCCTA
>JASHWN010000117.1 GCA_030044035.1 Xanthobacteraceae bacterium | reverse complement strand
TGCCGCCGTCGCTCGTCGCCGAGGTTTTGCGGCAGCGCCACGAACGGATCGTCGAAATCCCAGTGCGGGTAGTCCGACGAGAACAGGATGCGGTCGAAGCCGGTCGCGGCCATGACGTCGAGCAGATGCGCCGGATTCTCCGGCTCCTCCATCGGCTGCGTCGTCACCCAGAAATGCTCCCGCAAATACTCGGACGGCGGCCGCGGCACCTGCGGCAGCCCGCTTTTCATGCGCGCCCAGTTGCGGTCGAGGCGGTGGCCGAGCGCCGGCAGCCAGCCGAAGCCGCCCTCGATGAAGACGAATTTGAGCGCGGGAAAATGCTCGAATACGCCTTCCATGATGAGACTCGTCACCTGCGCCTGGCAGGCCGAGGCGTGCTCGGTCATCTCCTCCACATAGAATGACGGCCAGCCGGTGTTGCTCACCGCGCGGCCGCTATAGCCGAACACGTGCACCCCGACCGGCAGGCCGGCCTCGCAGGCCGCCTCGTAGATCGGCCAATAACGGCGGCGGCCCATCAGTTCTGCCGTGCGCGTGAGCATCAGCACATGCGCGAAGCGGCGGTCGCCGGCGCGCTTGCGAATTTCCTGCCGCGACGCCTCGGGATCCTCGTACGGCACGATCAGCGACGCCTTGAGCCGCGGGTCGAGCGCGTTCCAGTGGTTGAGCTGGTACTCGTTGGCGGCGAAGGCGAGCGCGGCGGAAAACTCGTCGTTCTGCTCGCCCTGCCCGGACGGCGACAGCGGGTTCATGACGCCGTATTCGATGCCGTAGAAATCGAGGTGCTGCGCGCGCATGAACTCGTAATTGCTGGCCGGCAGCCCGCCGTCCGGCGGCCAGGCATCGCGTCGCGAGGCGAGCGGCTGGCCCTTCGGATACGGAAAACCCTTGACGTAGCCGTGATGCGAGCGCGACCCATAGGTCTGCGCGTAATCCCACCAGCGATTGCTTAAGTATGGCCGCAAGTCCTCGAGCGAGCTTTTCGGATGGATGTCGCAGTCGATGATCTTGAGCTTGGTCGCGCTTTTCGCGGCGGCGGCGCGTTCGACCTGTCGCGCTTCGATGTTCACGGCGCTTCCTCCTTATTGGGGGAGGGGAAATCGTTGACTCGAATATAATGTAGCCCGGATTGAGCGCCAGCGAAATCCGGGGCCGCCGAGCCGAAACGCGCGCAAGGGCTCTCGCCCGCGCCTCTTATTATGCCGCCTTCGGTTCGGTCTGCACCGCGCGCGGTGGCACGGCCGAAAACAATGAGCTTAGTCCCTCGGCCATCGTTGGATGCGCAAAATCCGCATCGGCAAGTTTCGCATAGGGAAGCCCCGCCAACATCGCCGTATGCACCGCAGCCATGACTTCACCGGCGGCGGCGCCGATCATCGTGAAGCCAAGGATGCGGTCGTCGCCGTCGGCGACAACAGCTTTCATAAAGCCTTGCCTCTGATCGGTGGCCTGCGCGCCGAGGACAGAATCCATCGGCAGCCTTGCAACGCGCGCCAGCACGCCTCGGCGCTCCGCTTCGCTTTCGCTGAACCCGACGCGAGCGAGCTGCGGATCAGTGAACATGCAATAGGGAACCAGCCGATCGCGGGTGCTGCGATTTCCTCCCGCCAGATTGTCACGAATGATTCGAAAGTCGTCTTCGGATATGTGGGTGAATTGCGGGCTGCCGGCGCATTCCCCGATGGCCCATACGTCCGGCGCACTTGTCTCCAACCTGCCGTTGACGTGAATATAGCCGCGCCCATCCAGTTCGACACCGGCCTCCTTAAGTCCAATTCCGGCGGTATTGGGAATGCGCCCGGCCGCAGCCAAAATGTCGCTGCCGTCGATGCGCTGCTCGCCCGCGGCGGTCCGTGCGGTCAGCGTAACCTGGTCCCCCGATCGCCCGCGTACCTGGAGCAACTCCGCGCCGACAAGAACGCGAATGCCTTCCTCGCCGAGAAAGCGGCGCACCTCTTGTGCAACGTCGATATCCTCACGAGCCAGAATCTGAGGGCCGGCCTCGATGACGGTCACATCGCTGCCGAAGCGACGATAAGCCTGCGCCAATTCCAGGCCGGAATAACCTCCGCCGACCACGATGAGGTGTTGCGGCACATAATCGAGCTCCAGCGCCTCGATATGGGTGAGGGGTTTAGCCGCCTCCAGACCGGGCACATTGGGAATTGCCGCGTGCGTTCCAATGTTGAGGAAGACCTTATCGGCGGCGAGCACACGCGTGCCGCCGTCGTTGAGTTTCACCTCGAGTGTTTTTGGCGCGACAAAACGCCCGCTGCCCATGATCAGCTCGGCACCGGTTGCCCGATAGACCTGTAGGTGCTTCGCAACCTGGCGATCCACCATCGCGCGCTTGCGCCGGCGCACGGTGGTCATATCGACACTGACGGGACCAGTCACCGTGCCATAGTCGCCGCCATGACACGTGAGCTGCGCGACCTTGGCGCCTGAAATCACATTTTTGCTCGGCATGCACGCGATGTTGGGACAAGAGCCGCCGATCCAGTGCCGCTCGACGACGGCAGTCTTTCGCCCCGATTGCGCCATGTGCCAGGCGACGAGCTTGCCGCCCGTTCCGCTGCCGAGGACGAGAACTTCCACTTGCTCCGATTGAGGCATGTGTTTTTCCTTTTCTTCTTGATCTTCTTGATCGCTGATCGAGACGCAGTCAGGGTGATTAAGATGCGCGAGCGGCGTCAACGACGCCACAAGCAGCGCAAAAGCTCGGCAAAGCCGCGACGCCAAATCATGTCTTCACACGCAGCAACCGCTTCTTGTCTTCACACGCAGCAACCGCTTCTTGTCGAAAAACGCTTCGATCCGCGAATTCTTGGCAGAAAAAGGCGTCAATCCACGAATCCCCTCACCCGACCTGCTCGCTGCGCGCACAAGTCAGCGACTGCGACACTTAGGCACGGACACCTTTATGCCTTCGATCACGTTGTGCAGATCAGCAGCGGCTGTCGTTGCCCGTCCGTGTGTAGCAATTCGCCCTTTGGACTGATCACGCTGGCGGAAGCTCACCCGGGGGCCGCGGCGAATCTCGTACGTCATCAGGAGAAGACCGATGATCAGCTCAAAAGTTGGTGCGATTGCCTTCATTGCCGCAATAAGCCTTGCGGCCCCGATTGCCATAATGGGCGTTGCGTCCCCGGCATTCGCTATGGGTGGCGACTACACCTACAATGCGCGGCCAGGCTGGCCCATTCGCAATCCCAATCCATGGGCCAACGACTATCGCCTGAAGCACCACCGGGTTACGCACCACCTGCCCAGCAAAGCCCAATGACATAATGTGAGCTTCGCGGAGAGCTTTGCCCGGTTGACCGCGTCCGCTCCTTCTTTAAGGGGTGGCGCTGGAACAGCTGGTGGTCGTGACAGCGGCCGCGGCGGAAGCGGTTCGGCCGAAGAGACTCCCAAGCGGGGCCTCTTTTCTTTCGGTGTCTCGCGTGGCGCATCACGCGCGTGCATCATCGCGCTTGCAAAATTGCCTGTGATGCACAACACTTACCCCCTCAAAGACAATCATTTGTTTGCCTAGCAGCGTAGTGCTCCTCGACATGCCGCCAATAACGGTTGCGCTGGATGGGTGTAATGAAGGACATTTGGTCCGCTTTCGCTGCGCTCAGCGTGGGCTTCCTGATAGCAGGCAGTCAGCCGTCGCGTGCTGAGACTGTGGTGATTGATCTGACGCGATGGACGCCTCCCAACATCAGTACAGTTGGCGACGATCCCTTCGGCAAACTTGTCAAATACGGCTACCGGCTATTCACCGATACGGCGGACGAGATTGGTCCGGCGGTGTCGGACGCACCAAAGCGCTTGACAGGCAACAATCTTTCCTGCGGAAACTGTCACCTGCAGGCCGGCACGCAGCCCTATGCCATGCCGATGACCGGGGTTTGGGGCCAATTTCCGCAATACCGGGGGCGGGAGGGCGCCGTTGACACGCTCGAAGACCGAGTGAACGGCTGCATGCAGCGCAGCATGAACGGCCGCGCGCTGGCGCTCGATAGCCGCGAGATGAAAGCCTTCTCTGCCTATATGCGCTGGCTCTCCGAAGGCGTTCCCGCCGGCGCCAAGCTCGTCGGTGGTGGCATTTTGCGGATCAAGGAGCCAACGCGCGCTGCAGATCTCGGCCACGGTGCCGAAGTCTATGCGCAAGTTTGCGCAGCATGCCACGGCGCCGACGGACTAGGACGGCATGCGCAAAATGGGCTCGGTTATCAGTTTCCACCGCTGTGGGGTCCGGACAGTTTCAATAACGGGGCTGGAATGAGCCGGCTTCTGACGGCTGCTGCCTTTGCCCTTCACAACATGCCGCTTGGCACGCGGTTTGATGTCCCGGTGCTGACAGACGAGCAAGCCTATGACGTCGCCGGCTACATCGTCAGCCATGAGCGGCCGAACAAGCCGAATCTCGACGAGGATTTTCCGATCCGTCTGCAAAAGCCGATCGACACCCCATACGGTCCTTACGCGGACGGCTTTTCTGTAGAGCAGCATACGCTCGGTCCGTTCGGTCCAATTCGGGCCAGGGTGAAGGAACTGGCTGCGCAATCTGGAACTGCGAATCCAGGAGAGCCCGACAACGGTTCTCATAAAGCGGACGCTGCGCACTAGAAGTCGCTAATGGCGTCACTGCTGAATAACTACATGAAGCGCGGGCCTGCTCTGCGACGCGCTTTCGTCTTCACCACCAGCCCTGTGGCTGCGGGTAATAATACTCGCCGCGCTGGCGCGTATAGCCGCCGTATGGGGAGTTCCAACCGCGCCAGCCGCCAAAACCGGAGCCGTCTTCGCCCCAGGAATTGCCGCGCGCAGCGACGTCAGCCGGATGTTGGCGCATCGCCAGCCCGCCCTGCGGCTGGTTGTTCAGCACCACGACGAACTCGGTGCGATAGTTGGTTTCGCGGTTGAGCGGCTCGTCCGAGATGATGAGCGAGGATCGCGGCAATGCGGTCGGCGCGATGCGGTCGAGCACGTCCTGCGGGATGCTGATGCGGTCGAGCGCGTCCCTGGCGTTGTCGCCGCTGTCGATCGTCACCACGGTCCAGCGCAGGTCGGCGCCATTGCCCGCGACCGCGGTGAACACATGAGTGCCGATCGGCTGGTCGGGATTGCGGATGGTAACCGGGACGTCGAAGTCCGCCCCAAAACCGCGCCGCACATAGAGCCGTTGTGTGGCGCGGCTGATGAAGACCGAGACCGGCTCGAGCATGAGCTGCGCCTCGTGCGCCGCCTTGGCGGTGTCGGCCCGCTTGGCCTCGGCTGCCTTGGCGGCGTCCTGCGCCGCCAAGGCCGCGGCGAGCTTCGGGTTCGCCCTGGCGGTATCGAGTTGCGTTTGCAGCGCCGCGACCTTGGCGGCGATCTTCTGTTTGCGCTCGTCCGCTTGCGCCTTGGCTTGGCCGGTCTTGGCGGCGGTGAGCACTTTCTCGGCGAACGCGAGTTCGGCGTCGGCGCGGGTCTTGAGCCTTTGCAGTTGGCGCAGTGACGCCAGCAGCGGCGCCGCTTCGTCAGCCGCCATCGCGGCCGCGTCTTTGGCCTGATCCGCGTTATTGGCGGCCTCCGCCGCCGCGCGCTCGAGCGCGTTGGCGCGGACCGACGCCGCCGCCAGCGCTTGCGCGTTCGGCTTAAACAGCGCCGCATCTGAAAACGCGACCGGGGCCGTATCGTCCGGCGCGATGATCACGCGCGTGCCCTTCGGGACTTTGTCGAACAAGTCCTCCGCAAAGCCGTAGGGCATCCGCACGCAGCCGTGCGAGGCCGCATATCCGGGCAGCGGCCCGCCGTGCAGCGCGATGCCCGA
>JASHWN010000116.1 GCA_030044035.1 Xanthobacteraceae bacterium | reverse complement strand
CCGCTATCTGGTCGTGCACGGCGATATGTTCGATCTCGTGGTCAAGCACGCGCGCTGGCTCGCGCTGCTCGGCGACACGGCCTACGACTTTGCGCTGCTGGTCAACCGCTACTTCAACGCGATCCGCCGGCGCCTCGGATTTTCCTACTGGTCGCTATCGCAATGGGCCAAGCACAAGGTCAAGAACGCGGTGAATTACATCGGCGCGTTCGAACAGACGCTGGCCGCCGAGGCGCAGCGCCACCAGGTCGACGGCGTGATCTGCGGCCATATCCATCATGCCGTCATCCATGATCGCTTCGGCATCCGCTACATCAATTGCGGCGATTGGGTCGAAAGCTGCACGGCGGTCGCCGAGCACGCCGACGGCCGCTTCGAGATCATCACCTGGACCGAGGACCGAGCTGTCGCCAGCCCGGCCGACCGAACTCATGGCCCGGGGCTCAAGGAAGAACGCGGAATGGCGGCCTGAGCGGGCGACGCAGGCGCGCAAGCGGCATCAGCCGTGGCGGATCTTCAGGGCCAGAATCGCCGTCGTTATCGCCAGCGTCGCGGCGCTTGAACCGATCAGCGGAACGTCCGCGATGGCCAGGCCATAGACGAGCCAGAGCAGAACGCCGGCAACGCAAAGTAGCGTACCCGACAGTGAAATTGCCCGCGCTTCGCGGTCGCGAACGATTTTCAGCGCCTGCGGCACCCAGCACAGCGTCGTCATGACCGCCGCACTTGTGCCGATGGCATCGACCAGCGCCGGAGTTTCAAGCATGCCCTATTTCATCGAGCGAATCGATGCGATCGCGCCTTATCGGCGCGTTCCATGTGCCTCTTATGACAGCGGCCCGCACGTGTGCATTAAGGGGACAGCCGCACCGCTGTCATCAGCCGGTCATCAGTAAAGCCTAGAATCATCAATGCGTTGCGACAGACGCCGAAAGTGCGGCAAATCATGATTGTGTCCGACCACACCACCAAGGTGTTCGACGCCGACCTGATCAAGCTCACGCAGAAAGTTGCCGAGATGGGCGGCTGCGCCCAGAAGCAACTCGTCGATGCCATGGACGCGCTCGTTCGCCGCGACGTGGTTCTCGCCCAACAAGTCATTGCCGCGGATGCAACGGTCGACGAGTTCCAGCGGCAGATCGAGCAGAGAGCCGTCGAGACGATTGCGTTGCGCCAACCGATGGCGGTCGATTTACGCTCGCTGGTTGCGATCCTGCGGATTGCCAATGACCTCGAGCGGATCGGTGATTTGGCAAAAAACATCGGCAAGCGCGCGATTGCCATGGGCGACGAGTATCCGGCGCGGACCCTGGCCCGTGGCTTGCGCCACATGACGACGCTTGCCGTCGCCCAGCTGAGCGTGGTGCTCGACAGCTTCGTCGGCCGCAGTGCCTTGAAGGCGCTCAAGGTTTGGGAAGACGACCGGAACATCGACGCGCTTTATGTATCGCTATTCCGCGAATTGCTGACCTATACGATGGAGGACCCGGGTTCGATCTCGATCTCCATTCACCTGCTGTTTTGCGCCAAGAACATCGAGCGAATCGGCGATCACACGACCAATATCGCCGAGGCGGTTCACTACATGGTCGAAGGTCACGCCATCGCCGGCCAGCGACCGAAGGGTGACGCGTTCAGCTATGTGGGGGAAACACGCGGCAGCCTTGTGGTTACTGCGTAGCCGTAGGCGTCGTCAGGGTAATCGCAGCAGTGGTTGGCCGACGCGAATCATGGCGCCGTTTTGGACATTGTCGCAGAGTGAGAAACCGTTGGGCGCGAACACGATGATGGTCGAGCCGTGCTCGAACCAGCCCACTTCGTCGCCCTTGCGGAATTCGGCATTACAGAAGGCGATCCCGCCGCCGTCGCTTTTGAAGCGTTCGAGATCGACGAAATTCAGGCGAATGCCGGAAACAAGGATGGCGCCGACCGGCACCAGACTGACCGCATCTCCGGTCGCGAGCCTTGCGTGCAGGACAGCGCGCTCGTTCTTGCAATAAAGCTTGTCGACCCGCCGCAGCGCGGCCGAATTGACGTTCCAGCTGTCCCCCGCAATGTAGGCGACGCGCTCGACGCGGCAGTCGTAGGGGGCGTGAAACCGGTGGTACATGGCCGAAGTCAGCCGCAGCGTCACATAGCAGCCGTCGCGGTGCGATTCGACGAGCTTTTGGTCGCAGAGGAGCTCCGTTAGCGAATAGCTTCTGCCCTTGATCTGGTAGAGCTCGGTGCCGCAGATCCGTCCGTTTGCACCGACGATGGCGTCGCATGGGCTGACCAGAATGTTCGGCGCCGCGTCGACCGGCCGCGCGCCGGCCCTCAATCGGCGCGTGAAACAATCATGCATGCTGCGGAATTCGGCACTGTCGGCCTCGCTCAAATCGAGGCCGGAAAAATACCGCCATAAGCCAATCGATACGTCGCGCACCAGCGGGTTTTCGATGCGGCTGAACCAGCCGATGAATCGGCTCAACGACCGGCGCGGCAGCCGGTTGGTGAGCAAGAAGTTGATGTCGTCCTGCTGCAAAATTCCCAACAGGCGGCTCTTGACTGTCATGTCGGCGTAAACTCCCCGCGCTATAGGCTGATTCGATGGATTGGCATGGCCTGACCTTGGCCACTTGCGGCGTCAGCACGGCCGTTCTGGCGGCGTCGCTGGCGACGGTGAAACGCGGCGTGTGGCCCGGCAGCGGGCAGCGTCCGCCGCTCGTCGGACATGTCCGTCTGGCGCAGCGCATCGCCTCGCTGGTGCGCTTTTACGACTATGACGAAAGCCGCTTCTTTTGCGCCGATGACGCGCCGCCCCAGGTCGCGGCCCGCCGCCGCGCCGGCTTCATGCGGCTTGCCTCGCTTTATCAGACGCGGTTTGCCAAGACCGCCGCGCTCGGCGCCGAGGCCGAGAGCGGTATTTCCGATATGCAGTTCACCGCGGCCTATCGCGTGCCGTTTCAGTTCAGTCGCTTCGTGCGACGCCATCTCCGAGTCGGAACTTTTCTGCAATCGTCCGCAGGCGTCACCGTGGAGGACATCGACGGCAATCGCTTCTACGATTTGAGCGGTTCCTACGGCGTCAACCTGCTTGGTTACGATTTCTACAAGGCAGCGATCGCCCGCGCGGTCGAGCGCGTGCAGGCGCTTGGTCCCGTGCTCGGCGCCTACCATCCGATCGTCGCCGATAATGTGCGGCGGCTGCAGCAGATTTCCGGACTCGACGAGGTCTCGTTCCACATGTCCGGCACCGAGGCGGTGATGCAGGCGGTGCGGCTGGCGCGCTATCACACCAAGCGTCGCACCCTCGTGCGCTTTGCCGGCGCCTATCACGGCTGGTGGGGCGACGTGCAGCCCGGCATCGGCAATCCGCTGCCGGCGCGCGACACGCTCACATTGCCGGAGCTTTCCGAAAAGACGCTGCGCACCCTGAAACGGCGGCGCGATGTCGCGTGCGTTCTGGTCAATCCGGCGCAGGCGCTCAATCCCAATGCCAATCCGCCGACCGATTCGGCGCTGCTCGACAGCGCGCGTAGCGCGGATTTCGACACAGAGGCCTACGCCGATTGGCTGCGGCGCTTGCGCGCCGTGTGTACCGAACAAGACATCGTGCTGATTTTCGACGAAGTGTTTGTCGGGTTTCGCCTCGCGCTCGGCGGCGCCCAGGACTATTTCGGCGTCGCCGCCGACCTGGTCACCTACGGCAAGACCGTCGCCGGCGGCTTGCCGATCGGCGTCCTCTGCGGGCGCAAGGGGCTGATGAAGCGCTTCCGCGACGACCGGCCGGCCGACATCTGCTTTGCCCGCGGCACCTTCAACTCGCATCCCTACGTCATGGCGGCGATGAACGAATTTCTCCGCTACATGGAGACCCCGCAGGCCCGCGAACTTTATCGCGATCTCGACCCGATCTGGAACCACAGGTGCTCGCGGCTCAACGGCCGGCTCGCAGAGGAGGGCTTGCCGGTCCGCCTTGCCAACATGTCCTCGATCTGGACGGTCTGTTATACGCAGCCGAGCCGGTACAATTGGATGCTGCAATATTACCTGCGCGCCGAGGGTTTGGCGCTGAGCTGGATCGGCACCGGCAGGCTCATTTTCAGCCTCAATTACACCGATGCCGACTTCGCCGCGGTGGCCGATCGATTTGTCGCCGCAGCCAAGGCCATGAATGACGATGGCTGGTGGTGGGACGATCCGGCGATGACCAACGGTTCGATCAAACGCGCGATCTTCAAGGAGATGATCGCGCATCACTTTCTGCCCGAGCGGCGCAAACGCGAAGGCGCATGAGCCGCTCTCAAGTCGGCCGCGGCAATTCCTCGGCCGTTTCCTCGTCCCATTCGCCGCCGATGCTGGGATCGATCAGCTCGCCGCGCAGAAGCGCCAGCGGCGCCTTGTGGTAGAGCTTGATGTCATGGAACGGGTCGGTGAGAATCTTGGTCGCCCAGACCAGCCCGGTTTGCATGTCCTTGATGAGAAAAAGCTGGACGGTGCGGAACAAGACGCCGCCGACGCCGAGGCCGAGCCAGATCATGCCGACCTGGCGGACGAGTTCGGTTTTGCCGCTGGCGGGCGAAAATAGGCCGAAAAACGTCGGATTGAAGTAAAGCGGCAGAGGCGACAGTGCCCAAATCGTCAGCAGAACGACCTTGCGGCGCAGATTGTAACCGACCTTGATCTCTTCCTTGTATTCGTGGCTGGCCTGGTTGACCTCGTCGTAATCCTTGGGCTCAAAGAAGAAGTGGCCGGTCTGCCGCGTCGTCATGGCGACCAGCCAGCCGGCCAGCGCCGAGACGGCCGGATCCTTGAACAGCATCACATAAGAAAACAGGAAGCTCAGCGCGCTGACGAAATGCAGCGATTGATTGATCCTGCTGTGATGATAATAGCGATGATCATCCCAGCGCTGGGTCCGCAGCGTTTCAAGAAAACCGGCCATATGTGCCCTCCACATTAAGGTCGTCGGGCAACGCTATGGCGATTCGATGAATCCCGCGTGACAGTCCCGAATTAAGACAATCTCGGCGGCGAGCAGACACGCGGAAAACGCGTCCGTCGAGGCGCCGCCGCGCGCCGCGCTCATGCGACGGCGCGCGCCGGCGCTGCCGCGTCTCGTCCATTGAGGGCGCCGTCGCCCTTGGTGAAGCGGATCAGCGAGAAATGGCCGAACGGCGGCATGGCGCGGCGCTCGATCAGCCGTACGCCCCGAGTTTTTTCCGCCCATTGGGCATAGCGCTGGAACGAGAACTCGGTGCGCCAGCCGAGCTTGCGCGCCGCCGGCGCGAACCACTTCTCCAGCGCCCGCCGCAATCCGGCCTCGGCGCCGACGCGGCTCACCAGGACGATTTCACCGCCCGGTCGCAGGACGCGGGCGAATTCGTCGAGCGTGGCTTCAGGATTGGGTACGGTGGTGATGACATACTGCGCCACGATGACGTCGAACGAAGCATCCGGAAATTCGAGATGCTCGGCATCCATGACGGCAAGCGCCTCGACATTATCGAGCCCATACTCGGTCACGCGCTGCCGCGCCTTGCGCAGCATTGGTTCGGAAATGTCGATGCCGTAGATGCGCAGATCTGATGAATAATACGGCAGCGATAGGCCGGTGCCGACGCCCACCTCGAGGACCCGGCCGCCGACGCGCTGGGCAGCCGCGATCGCCGCGTGGCGGCCCTGCTCGAATACGGCGCCGAATACGGCATCGTAAACCGGCGCCCAACGCCCGTAAGCTTTGGCGACGGTTTCTTTGTCGAGTTCGGCGTGTAGCGCGTCAGTCATGGCATGCCCTTTCGTTCTGTCGAGCCCGTTCAATCAGCCGAGCGCCTGACCGGGCAGCTCGACCGCATTCACAACGCGAAAATCAGCGGTGGCGACCTTGCGGACATGCCCGATGAATTGTCGGGCGCTGTTCTCCCAGGAATATTGCAGCGCGAAGGCGCGGCATGCCTCGCGTGAGACTTCCAGCGCTCCGAGACAAGCCGCGCGCAAATCCTCGCTCAGCACGCCGACCGGGTGAGCGCCGATGACATCCTTTGGCCCGGTCACCGGGAAGGCCGCGATCGGCACGCCGCTCGCCAGCGCTTCGAGTTGCACGATGCCGAACGTATCGGTGCGGCTCGGAAACACGAAGGCATCGGCCGCCGCCAGGTGGCCAGCCAGCGTGCCGTTTTCCAGCTGGCCGAGAAATTTTGCATCCGGATAGCGCGCCTTCAGCTCCGCCTCCATCGGACCTTTGCCGATCACGACTTTGCTGCCGGGGAGATCGAGCGATAGGAAGGCGTCGAGATTCTTTTCCACGGCGATGCGGCCGACACAGATGAAAATCGGCCGGGGAAATTCCAAGGCGACGGCGCGATCCGGCCTGAACAGCTCGGTGTCGACGCCGCGCGTCCACATGCCGAGATTGCCAAAGCCGCGCTCGTTGAGTTCGTTCATCAAGGACGCCGTGGCTACCATCGTGACGGTCGCGGCGGCATGAAAGCGCCGCAGCGCCGCATAGATCCAGCGCTCCGGGATCGGCGCGCGAGCGGCAATGTATTCCGGGAATCGGGTCGTGTAGCTGGTCGTGAACGGCCGGCCGTGACGGCGGCAATAGGCGCGCACGGCGTGGCCGATCGGCCCTTCGGTGGCGATGTGGATGGCGTCGGGCCGGGCGTCTTCTATGCAGCGGGCGATCCGGCTGCGGCGGGGAATGGCCAGGCGTAGGTCCGGATAGGTCGGCACCGGTACGGTGCGAAAGCCTTCCGGCGAGAGGAATTCGACAGTCACGCCGAGGTTGCGTGCGGCGCGCTGCAGCGACATCAAGGTTCGAAAGACGCCATTGACCTGCGGGTACCACGCATCGGTGGCGATGAGGACGCGCATTTATTGTTCCGAAAGAGGGTCCGTTTTCTCGGCCGCGAATCGTGGGATACCACCATCGTTAATTCATGTCTCAATTATGTGACGCTGCTTTCAGCCCGAAGCGATTAAGGACCGGCTCGACTCCACACGTGTCGTGGTCGAACCGGCCGAGATCGGCGCGATGCCCGCAGCTCAAATTGAATGCTGCGGGGATTCAGTTACGGATTATTGGTACATATGCGTGGGCCGGTCTCCCACCCGGCGCGATGTAACATGCATGACCTCGCCGAGCCCGACGCCCTTGGTGTAGTTCGCGCCCGGACTCATGCGTCCGCGCATGTACGGATCGACGGAAAGCCATTTGGCCTTGACCAGGATTTGGCCCGGCCCGGGATCGGGCACCGGCTGGGCAGCCATGGTCCAGTTTTCCGCCGACGGCATCCCTTTCGGGTAACTGGCGAGAAGCCAGCGGCGGTTCACCACGTTCTGCATCGCTCGGCCCATTTTTTGGAGAATGGCGCTGCCTAACGGGAACCACGCATCGTCCTCGGCGTTTGCGGGAACCCGGGAACCCGGTTTGGCGTTAAAGCCGCGGAGGATTCAACATGAAGTGCTCGAATTGTCATTGCACGATCGATCCGAAAGCGGCGTGGAAGGTCAGCGCCAATCGCTTCTATTGCAGCGAATTCTGCGCCGATGCCGAAGCGCATGATCGCGTCGATTCGCCTCGGCGCGTCAGCAAGGACGAGATCGACCGGCACTACATGGAGCGCCTGCAGAAATTGCTGCCTTATGTTCGGCGCCGCTCCACCGCCGTACCCAGTTCTCGCC
>JASHWN010000115.1 GCA_030044035.1 Xanthobacteraceae bacterium | reverse complement strand
GTAGACGAGAAGCCGTGCCGCTTCGAGCTCGATATACATGTCGGCGAGCATCCATTGCACGGCCTGGCGGTCGGCCAGCGGCCGGCCGAAAGTCGAGCGCTGCTTGGCGTATGAGGCCGCCATTTCCAGGCAGCGTTCGGTGACGCCGAGCGCGCGGGCGCCGTGGCGCACCCGGCCGGCGCCGAGCCATTGCTGGGCGTGGCGAAAGCCTTCGCCTTCCTCGCCGACGCGGTGGCTCGCCGGCACGCGCACGTTCTCCAGCACGATCTCCCACGGCCGGTCGCCCATCATGGTCGAATACTGCGCGGTCAGTTTGACGCCCGGCGTATTCATGTCGACGATGAAGCACGAAATGCCGCCGTGCGAGCCCTTGGCGCGGTCGGTCGCCGCCATCAGCTGCATGAAATCGGCTTCGCCGGCGTGGCTGATAAAGCGCTTGACGCCGTTGATGACGTAATGGTCGCCGTCGCGCACCGCGACGGTGCGCATGCCGCCCGGATCGGAGCCGGCGTCCGGCTCGGTCTGCGCGAAGCAGGCCCTCTTCTCGCCGCGCAGCGCCGGGAGAAGATACTTTTCCTTCATCTCGCCCGTGAGCGAATAGAGAATCGCGCGCACGCTCGGCCCCACAATGCCGCCCATGCCGCGCGCCGGCAGCGCGATCGAGCGCGACAATTCCTGCTCGACCAGCGAGCACGCCAGCACCGACAGACCGGCGCCGCCGAACTCCTCCGGAATGTGCATCTTCCAGAAGCCGAGATCCTTGGCGCGCTGACAGTAACGCTCGTAATATTCGGGCTTGAGCTTCTCGCCGCCCTCGAGCGTGGTCTGCCGCTCGACCGGAATCATCTCGCTGTCGACAAAACGCCGCAGCGATTGCTTGAATAGACGCAGTTCTTCGGGAAGCTCGAAGTCCATCGGGGATTCTCCGTTACCGTAGCCTATGGGTATCGAACCACATTTTTACTCATCATGCGTGCGCTTTCACGTCACTCATCGAGGCTACTTCCTGCGCTCCGTGGGGCGCTCCCCTGGTATCCGGGACGCTGTAATGTTAAATCGAAGTGCCGATGGAGAGCCGAGACATGACCGTGAACGCACCCGCCCCGGCGCTGTCGGGAACCATGGATGTGGACGAGTTCATGGCGCTTCTTGAAACCCGGCCGAACGGGGAACGCTGGGACCTGATCGAGGGGGTTGCCGTGATGATGGCTCCGCCGAGCATTGCGCACCAGCGCATCGCGCATAATCTGTGCAATCTTCTCATCAGCGCCTTTGCCGCCCTTGGTCTGGACCTGTTTGCCTATATCGGCATTGGTGTTCGGACACCGGCGGTCAGAAACTTTCAGCCCGAGCCGGACGTCGTGGTGCTGCCCGGCGTCGCGGGCTATGACCTTTACTCTGAGCTGTTTCAGCTCGTTGCGGAAATCCTCTCGCCGTCGAATACCCGCGGCGAAATCGATTTGAAGTTGCGACGCTACCGCGAGGCGCCGGATAATCTTTATGCGGTCGTAATCGAGCCACGCGAGTTCCTGGTGGAGATTTACGCGAAGAGTCGGAATTGGAAGCCGGTGGTTCTCAGACAACCCGACGATACGATCGAAATGCCGGAATTCGGCCTGCGCTGCCGCGTCGGCGACCTCTACCGGGGCACGCCACTTGATCAAAAACGGAATTAGGACGGCGCGCCCTAAATCAAGGGGTGCACGGTGTACGTCCCTCGCCGTATATGCCTTCGAATTCGCCTCGCAAGGTCGTGGGCGTCAGCACGTCGTAGCGGCCGGCGACAATGTTGGCGCGCGCTTTGTCCAGGCTCTTCCGCAATGCTTCACGTTCAGAGCCGGAAATGCGCGGAACCTCCTCCACCACGGGGACGAGAACGCCGGGCCGCGTTTTGCGATTCTTTGCCATAGCCGCAATATAGCAAGGGCGGCGCGTTCGACCAATGGCGCGCTAAAGAAGACTGACTGCATTGAGCAGCTCGGCGACCTCATAAAGCCGCCGTTCGACATCGAGCAAGATCTTGACGGCTGCCTTGGTGTCGCCCGCGTCGGCACGCGCCTTTGCGCTCCTCGCCGCTTCAGCCATGGCATCCAAGAGCTTGCTGACGCGATTGACAAGCTGTTGCGCCGTGGTTTGTCGCCGCTGTCGGGCCATTCAACGCCCAATCGCCGCGACAAGATCGGCGATGCAACGTCGCGACCGCTTGTCCGTCATGCGCATGAATGCCTTTGTCAGTGCGAGACCCTCGGACGTTGCGACAACGTCCGACACCTTAATCGGCGACGGCGTTCCACACCGTCCGGGACTGGAATTTGCTCGAAAAAGAAACTTAAGGGGACTTCTAGAGCGTCCGCGACGCAATAGAGGCGATCGGCGCCAATCCGCTCGGCGCCGTTCTCATATTTCTCAAGTTGCGCAAACGTAACGCCGAGTGCGTCGGCCAGCTCCTCCTGCGACATGCCGAGCAGCAATCGACGCATCCGCACGCGGGCGCCGATATGCATGTCGATGGGGTCGGCGGCTCTGTTGGCGAGCACGAGAACCTCTGCCGAAGGGGAGATGGGCTTGGTCATCGAATCCACCTCATGTGCGCCGCAACGCCCTTTTGCATCTCAGATTCGCCGCGCGACGATTGTTCTCGATCCCGGGACTCCGAGGTTTCGGCAGCAAGCCGCAGCGGCCGCTTCCTTAGTCAAGGCCGAACAAAGCAGCCATGGCGCGCACGGCGAT
>JASHWN010000114.1 GCA_030044035.1 Xanthobacteraceae bacterium | reverse complement strand
TCCAGCGCTGACCGGCCCCTCCTCATCCACGGGCATCGGAATCAATCGCGGCATCCAATTGGCGGTGAAAGAGATCAACGATGCCGGCGGCATCGACGGACGCCAGATCGAGCTGATCACCCGCGACACCCAAAGCGACCCGACCAAAGCGGTCAACGGCGCCGCCGAGCTTGCCCACGGCGAGAAAGTGAGCGTCGTCTTCGGTCCGGTCAATTCCGGTGAGTCACTCGCCGTCGTGCCGCTCCTTGCGCGAACCAACACGCCCCAGGTCCACCCCTGCTGGGTCGACACCCTGACCGACGCGCAGAAATATCCGATGTGCTTCCGCAACGCGCCGACCAACCAGCAGATCGGCGGCGCTGCGAACCGCTACGTCGTCGACGTGCTCAAGAGCAAAAAGGTCGCGGTGATCAGCGATACGACCGGCTACGGGACCGCGTCCGTCAACGCCTATGTGCCGATGCTCAAGGCCAGAGGCGCCCAGGTGATCTATCAGGGCAACGTCGATGCCGCCAATCCGGACCTCAAGCCCGAGCTGTTGCGCATGCAGTCGGCGGGCGCGGAAGCGATCATGCCCTGGAGCGTCAATGCCGGCTTCCTCTCGCGCATCATCAACACGCGCGGCGACATGAAATGGGACGTCCCGATCGTCGGCCAGACCACGCTCGGCTCCGGCCAAACCAAGGCGCTGCTGGAAAAGCCCGAATACTGGGCGAAAGTCTATCCGAACAACTTCCGCACGGTTTGCTATGCGCCGGGCGGCAAGCTTCCGGATCGCACCGTCGCCTTCCTCGACCGTCTCAAGAGCGCGAAGATCGACATGGGCGATACGCTCTTGTGGTGGATCGCGCTCGGCTACGACAGCCCGCGCATGATCGCTCAAGCGATGAAGGCGGTCGGCACCGAGCCGGCCCAGATCGTCGGCTATCTCAACGGGCTCAAAGGATTTCCCGGGGTCTACGGCGACATCACCTTCACGCCGGCGCAGCACAACGGCTACCCGGACGATGAGGTGGTGATGGTCGAGGCCAACTCGCTCAAGGACGGCGCATTCAACCTGGCTCCCGGCTACACGGCGTGAGTCGATGGTCCAATCGATCGTCCTGTCTGGACTGGCGGTCGGCTGCATCTACGCACTGATCGGCATCACCTATAACGTGATGTTCTCGGCCTCGCGCGTGTTCAGCTTCACCGCTGGCGCGCTCGGCATGCTCGGTGGCGTACTCGGCGCGCTGTTCATCGACCGCCTTGGCATGCCGGTCGCGCTGGGCTTTCCCCTTGCGCTCCTTGGCGGCGTCGCGCTCGGCATCATCACCGAGCTCATCGCCGTGCGTCCAGTACTCAAAAGCCTCGACCAGCATCTCTATGTCCTCTCGACGCTGGCGCTGGCGCTGATGCTCCAGCAGTTCACCGCGATCGAGTGGGGGACGGATGCGCGTCCGTTCCCACGGCTGTTCGACCTCCCCCGCGGCGGATTCGATCAGCAATTCTGGCTGCCGATGCTCGCTTGTGCGGCCGTGATCGTCGGCCTCGAGCTGCTCTACCGTCACACGCTGATCGGCCGGGCTTTTCAGGCGATCGCCGAGGACACCTATGCCGCGCGCGCGCTCGGTCTGCCGGAACGCAGCCTGCGCATGGCGAGCTACGCGCTCGCCGGCGCGATCGGCGCGCTCGCCGGCTTCGCCGGAGGCGAGATGCTGCTTGCCTTCTTCGGCAACGCGCCGCTGCTGACATTCTACGGCTTCGTTCCGGTCGCGCTCGGCGGCATGGGCAGCAATCGCGGTGCCGTGGTCGCCGGCCTCCTGTTGGGCTTGTTTCAGCAGGCCGCCAACTTTCTGGTCGGCGGCATCTTCGCCTCGGTCGCGGTCTTCACGGTTTTCATCATCGTGCTGCTCGCCCGCCCGGAGGGCCTCGCCGGTGCTGCTCTGCAACGTCGCGTTTGATGCAAATGCCGGCAGCAGGACTGCACCCGGGTCGCGTAAACGTGCTCGGTTCAATGAGCACGATCGGGGCGCTGCCGTTGCTCGCCCTTTTTGCTTTCGGCGTTGCGTTGCCGCTGTTCGGCGGCGGCTATTGGGGCGTGATCGCGACCCGCGCCTGCGTCTATTGGGTGCTGGTGTCCGGCCTCAACCTGGTCGTCGGCTTTGCCGGCCAGATCGCAATCGGCTGGGTTGCCCTGCTCACGCTCGGTGCGTACACCGCGAGCGTCCTTGTCGCCGGCAACGCCGCGCCGCAATTGCCGGCCTATCTGGCCTTGGCGATTGCCGGCGTGGTGGGCGCGGTCTTCGGTTTGATCGTCGGCCTGCCGGCGCTGCGGCTGCGCACCTTCTATTTCGCCATCACGACGCTCGGCTTCGCCACCATCGTCACCCAGGTGGCGCTGGCCTGGCAGAGCGTGACCGGCGGCGGCGTGGGCGTCGCCGGCCCGGTGTTTCCGCCGCCGTTCTCTTCCGAGTGGGGCTTCTATTATTTCTGCTTCGGTTTCGCCGCGATATGCACTTGGATGACAGGCAATGTCGCAGCAAGCCGCTTCGGCCGGGCGCTCACCGCGATTCGCGACGCGGAGGTCGCGGCGGAAGCAAGCGGCATCTCGAAGCCCGCTTTGCTGGTAACCGTGTTTCTGTTCAGCGGCGCCGTGGCCGGGATTGCCGGCGGGCTGTTCGCCACCTTGCAATCCTACATCACGCCTGATGCGTTCACGCTCGACCTGTCGGTGCTGTTCTTCATCGCCATCCTGATCGGCGGCCGCAGCTCCATTCTCGGGCCCTTGTTGGGCACAATCCTGTTGACGGTGCTGCCGGAATTCGCGGCGCCGTTGGTGGCGTGGTCGACGTTTCTCTATGCGGCGCTCTTGCTCGTCATCGTACTCGCGATCCCCGGCGGAATAGCCGAGCTTCTGGATTTCAAGAATCGCCGGCCACTCGCAAGCGACCGCGCCATCGTGCCGCGGCCCGAGCTGTTGCCGCGCCTGCTCGGCACCCCGGCCGACGCCGGCGCGCTGACGCTCGAGCAGGTGGCGCTGAGCTTCGGCGGCGTGCACGCGATCGACGGTCTCGACCTCGAAATCCGGCCCAGCCAGGTGCACGGTCTCATCGGCCCCAACGGCAGCGGCAAGACCACGACGCTGAACGTCATTTCCGGTTATTACGCGCAGCACCGCGGTGCAGTCAGGCTCAACGGTATGGCGTTGCCGGTGTTCGCGCGCGAGCGGCGCGCGCACTTGCGCATTGCGCGGACGTTCCAGACCCCGCGCGTCGTGGGCTCGGCGTCGGTGCTGCAGAATGTCATGATCGGCGGCACCATCGACGGCAAGGGCACGTTCGTCGAGTCATTGCTGTCGCTGCCTCGCCATCGGCGCGACGAAGCCAAGCTGCGCGACACCGCGATGCTGGCGCTGACGGCGGTCGGGTTGGAGCGGTTGGCTGCCGTGCGCGCCGACCGGCTGCAGCATAGCGAACTGCGCTTCATCGAGATCGCGAGGGCCTTGATGCTGCGTCCGGCCTATCTCTTGCTTGACGAGCCGGCGGCCGGACTCTCGGGCGAGGAGATCAAGCGCCTGGGCACGTTCCTGCTGGCGATCGCCGCGGCGGGTACCGGCGTGCTCGTGGTCGAGCATCATCCCGATCTGATTTTCGATATCTGTCACCACGTCACCGTGCTCAATCTGGGCAAGAAGCTCGCGGCCGGGACTCCGGCCGAAATCCGCTCGCATCGCGAGGTGGTCAATGCCTATCTCGGCGGCTGAGCCCCTGCTCGAGGTGGCCGGGCTTTCGACCGGCTACGGCAAGATCGGCGTCCTGCGCGGCGTCGACCTCACGGTCGGCGCGGCCGAAGTGGTGGCGCTGCTTGGCCCGAACGGTGCCGGGAAGACGACGCTCTTACGCGCGGTGTCGGGGCTGTTGCCGTGGTCTGGCCGCGTGCGCTTTGCCGGTCGCGATCTGGCCGGCCTCGGCCCGCGCGAGACCGCGCAAGCTGGATTGGTCCACGTCATCGAGGGCCATCGGGTGTTCACGCAGCTTGCGGTGCATGACAACCTGCTGCTTGCCGGCTACGACCTGCCCCGTGGCGAGCGCGCGGCGCGCGTCGAGGAAGTCTTCGTGCTGTTTCCGGAAATCGCCGCCAAGCGCCACGAGCGCGCCGCCGCGCTCTCCGGCGGCCAGCAGCAAATCCTGGCGGTGGCGCAGGGCTTGGTGCGGCGGCCGCGGCTGCTCATGCTGGACGAGCCTTCCGCCGGCCTCTCCCCGGTGCTGGTGGATCGCGTGCTCATCGTGGCGCAGCGGCTGCGCGAAGCCGGAACCGCGGTGCTGCTGGTCGAGCAGTTGATCGAGAAAGCGCTGGCGCTCGCCGACCGCATCTATGCGCTCGCGCGCGGCTCGATCGTGCTCGAAGCCAAAGCCGGCGAGCCCGATCTGCCGGCGCGGCTGGAGCAGGCCTACATGGCGACCGCGCCACGCGCGTCTTAAGTCCGGCTGATTTTTCTGTTCCGAACGTTGCGCAAAACTGCGGTCCGTCCGTCGCCTTTTCCAGAACACGGAAACGGCCCACGAGGAACCGGACTGGCTGGGGCGGGAGGATTCGAACCTCCGCATGGCGGAATCAAAATCCGCTGCCTTACCACTTGGCTACGCCCCAATGCGCCGTCGGATTGCTGGCGGCGGGCGCCGGTTCGTCCGCTCCGAGCAGGCGCACCATAATGGCGTGCCTGCGGCGGATCAACTTCGGCACGCGGCGACACCGAAGGGATAAAACGCCGTCAGTGCAGGACCATGCACAGGCTGCTGCTGCAGACCCTAGCCGGCCCTCGGCCAGGCTCAAGCCAGGTCGTTCCGCGCGGCCGGCTGGCCCTGATCTATCCTTATCATACTATAATGCCCCTGATTTATGCCGCGACCGCGCTCGGGTCTCTGCCTGGGCCACTTGGCGCGGCCTTCTCGCCTACGGGGTACTTCAAATGACGAGCCAAACCGATCCGACCGATCAGGTGACGGTCGCCGATGACGGACCGGTGCGCGTCATCCGCCTCGATCGGCCGGAGAAGAAGAACGCGCTGACGCAGTCGATGTACACGGCGATCACCCGCGCTTTGCGCGAGGCCAACGACAGCGCGGCGATCCGCTGCATCGTGCTCGCCGGCGCACCGGGCGCATTCTGCGCCGGCGCTGACATCGGCGAATTTCTCGAATCCGCGCAAAGCGGCGGGCTGCGGCCGAAGACCATCGAGTTCCTCCACGCGCTGGCGAACAACGAAAGGCCGCTGGTCGCCGCGGTTGGCGGCCTCGCCGTCGGCATCGGCACCACCATGCTGCTGCACTGCGACTACATCGTCGCGGCGACCGGCGCGACCTTCGCCACCCCGTTCACCCGCCTCGGCCTGCTTCCGGAAGCCGCATCGAGCCTGCTGGGGCCGCGGCGTATGGGCCACGCGCGGGCTTTCGCGCTTCTGGTCATGGGCCGGCCGCTCACCGCTACAGCCGCCAAGGATGCCGGCCTCATCAACGACGTGGTGGATGCTGCGCTCGTCGAAGAGACCGCGATGGCCGCCGCGCGCGAGATTGCAGCACTGCCGGCCGGCGCGGTGGCGCAATCGCGGGCGCTCCTGCGCGGCGAGCTTGACGAGGTGGCGCGGCGCATCGATACCGAGGCCATGGCGTTTCGCGAACGGCTGCAATCGGACGAAGCGCGCGCGGCGTTCACTGCCTTTCTGTCGCGCCGCAAATGAGCCCGGCACCGCCCTCGCCCATGCCGCCGCTCGCCGGCAAGACGCTGTTCATCACCGGCGCCTCGCGCGGCATCGGCCTTGCCATCGCGCTGCGCGCGGCGCGCGACGCAAGTCTTGGCGCCCGACTTTTTCCTCCCCGACGACATCGCGCCGCCGCCGAACGTCGTAACCGTCGAAGAAGGAGATCGCCGGTGACTTATCGGGCCCCGCTTGCCGACATCGCGTCGGCGCTCAAATCCGCTGCGCTACCCTCCGCCATCGACGAAGGCCTGTTCGGCGATCTCACCATGGACGACGTGGATGCCGTACTCGCCGAAGCCGGCCGCTTCGCGGCCGAAGTCATCGCGCCGCTCAACCGCATCGGCGACCAATACGGCACGCCGTTCAAGGATGGCGCCGTCACCACGCCGCCGGGCTGGAAGGAAGCTTACAATGGCTGGCGCAGCGGCGGCTGGAACGGGCTCGCGGCGCCGACCGAATGGGGCGGCCAGGCGCTGCCGCAGGTTGTCAATGCCGCCTGCATCGAGATGTGGCACGGCGCCTCGATCGCGTTTTCCGACGGTCCGATGCTGACCGTGGGCGCGATCGACGCGCTGCATGCCCATGGCAGCGACGCGCTCAAGCGCACGTATCTGCCGAAGCTCGTCTCCGGTGAGTGGACCGGCACCATGCAGCTCACCGAGCCGCAGGCCGGCTCCGACGTCGGCGCGTTGCGCACCCGCGCCGAGCGCGCCGCCGACGGGACCTATCGCCTCAAAGGGCAGAAAATCTTCATCACTTACGGCGAGCACGATCTCACCGACAACATCATCCATCTGGTGCTGGCGCGGCTGCCCGACGCGCCGCCCGGTACGCGCGGCATTTCGCTGTTCCTGGTGCCGAAATATCTGGTCAATGCCGACGGCTCGCTCGGCGCCCGCAACGACATCCGTGCCCATTCGGTCGAGCACAAGCTCGGCATCCACGGCTCGCCGACCTGCACTATGATGCTCGGCGACCAGGGTGGCGCCGTCGGCTATCTGATCGGTGCCGAGAATGGCGGCATGGCCTGCATGTTCACCATGATGAACCAAGCGCGGCTTGCGGTCGGCCTGCAGGGCGTCGGCGTCGCCGAATGCGCCACGCAGCAGGCGCTCGCCTACGCGCGCGAACGCCGGCAAGGCCGTACCGCCGGCATGCCAGCGACGCAATCGGCGCCGATCATCGCGCATCCCGACGTGCGCCGCATGCTGCTGTCGATGCGGGCGCAGACCGCGGCGGCGCGCGCGACCTGTTACGCGACCGCAATGGCGATCGACCGCTCGCAGCGCGCAAACGATGCGGCGACGCGCCAGGCTGCGTATGAGCTCGCCTCCCTGCTGACCC
>JASHWN010000113.1 GCA_030044035.1 Xanthobacteraceae bacterium | reverse complement strand
CGGCATCATGTCGATCCCGACCCTGATGCTGTTCAAGGACGGCCAGCTCGCCTCACGCCAGGTCGGCGCCGCGCCCAAGCAGAAGCTCGAGCAGTGGATCACCACGTCGGTGTGATCCCGACCGCTGCAGCGCCGATTTCAGAATCCGCAATTTCCGACGAGGACCGGCCTGTAGGCCGGCCCGGGTGCAAGGTTGTGCCGGGCAGTTGAACCGTTCTCCACAAACCCTAATTAACGTCACCGCGCTTGCGCAATTCGTCGTTGATTTGCTGCCGAAGCTCATCGACGAGCTGGCGGCCCCACTGTTGACCGGCAGCCATGCTCTCGCGCGCCACGACCGGCTGCCGTTGCAGCAGCTTCTGCCCGGTCGGCGTCTGGTAAAAGGCGATGAGGTCGTGGATCTCGTCGACGCTGAAGTTGCGTGCGTAGATGTCGGCTAATATGTCGGCCAGTCGATCCACGCGCTGCCGCGCGCCGTCGAGGATGACGGGCAGGATCGTGTCAAAATCCTTTTCCACATTGGGCCTGCCCTGCACGACGGCCGGCTTGATGCCCTGCAGGACGATAGGCAGCAGCGCCTTGAACTGGTCGGTCGCTTTCATGACGGCAACCAGTTCGCGGGCGGCAGCGAGGCTTTCGGGCGGTGGCGTGTCGCCGCGCTGCGAGCTTTGCGCCCCGGCCGGACCGATCAGGAGCAGGGCGACGAAAACGGCGACGATCGCGTGGCGCATGATGGTCCCCTTAAGGTCATGTCCGAAAGCTGCTGCGTCGCGCATTATACTGCGTCGGCGCGGCATTGCCGAGCCGGACGATGCGACAATGCGATGACACGCGCGGCCTTGTGGCGTTGCGCGGCGCCAGCGCATAATGGCGCCCGAGAGGCTGCCTGCAGATATCAATTGGCCTGCGCAATGAAGGCCTTAAGGCCGCGGCGTGACGGAGGAGCGCGATGAGCGACAAGATTTATGACGTTCCGGCGGATTGGACCAAGCGCGCCTATATCGATGACGCCAGATACAAGGAAATGTACGCCGCCTCGATCAAGAATCCGGACGCGTTCTGGGCCGAGCACGGCAAGCGCATCCACTGGATGCGGCCGTTCAGCAAGGTCAAGAACACGTCGTTCTTAAAGCCGAACGTCTCGATCAAATGGTTCGAGGACGGCATCACCAACGCCGCCTACAATTGCATCGACCGCCACCTGCACAGCCGCGGCGACCAGGTCGCCATCATCTGGGAAGGCGACGATGCCAAGGAATCGAAAAAGATCACCTATCGTGAACTGCACGACGAGGTCTGCCGCTTCGCCAACGTGCTGCGCAACCGCAACGTCAAGAAGGGCGACCGCGTCACCATCTACTTGCCGATGATCCCGGAAGCCGCGTACGCGATCCTCGCCTGCGCGCGCATCGGCGCCATCCATTCGGTGGTGTTCGGCGGCTTCTCGCCGGATTCGCTCGCCGGCCGCATCGAGGACTGCCAGTCGAAGGTCGTCATCACCGCCGACGAAGGTTTGCGCGGCGGCCGCAAGGTGCCGCTCAAGGCCAACACCGACGCGGCGATCGCCAAGGTCGGCGGCGTCGATTTCGTCATCGTCGTCAAGCGCACCGGCGGCGCCGTCGACATGGATCCGGTGCGCGACGTCTGGTACCACGAAGCGCGCGAGATGGTGACGGCGGAGTGTCGGTGCGCCGAGATGCACGCCGAGGACCCGCTGTTCATCCTCTATACGTCGGGCTCGACCGGGAAGCCGAAGGGCGTGCTGCACACCACCGGCGGCTATCTGGTGTTCGTGGCGATGACGCACCAATACGTGTTCGATTATCACGACGGCGACATTTACTGGTGCACCGCCGACGTCGGCTGGGTCACCGGCCACAGCTACATCGTCTACGGCCCGCTGGCCAACGGCGCCACCACCTTGATGTTCGAGGGCGTGCCGAATTACCCGAGCGTATCGCGCTTCTGGGAAGTCATCGACAAGCACAAGGTCAACACCTTCTACACCGCGCCGACCGCGATCCGCGCGCTGATGCAGGCCGGCGACGCGCCGGTGAAGAAAACCTCGCGGGCGTCGCTGCGGCTCCTCGGCACCGTCGGCGAGCCGATCAATCCGGAAGCCTGGGAATGGTATCACCGCGTGGTCGGCGACGGCCGCTGCCCGATCGTCGACACTTGGTGGCAGACCGAGACCGGCGGCATTTTGATCACGCCGCTGCCGGGCGCGACCCGGCTCAAGCCGGGCTCGGCGACGCGGCCGTTCTTCGGCGTGGTGCCGGTGCTGGTCGACGCCGACGGCAAGGTTTTGGACGGCGCCGCAAGCGGCAATCTCTGCATCGCCGATTCCTGGCCGGGCATGATGCGCACGGTCTACGGCGACCATCAGCGCTTCATCGACACCTATTTCTCGACCTATCCGGGAAAGTATTTCACCGGCGACGGCTGCCGCCGCGACGACGACGGCTATTACTGGATCACCGGCCGCGTCGACGACGTGATCAACGTCGCCGGCCATCGCCTCGGCACCGCCGAGGTGGAATCGGCGCTGGTCGCCCATCCCAAAGTGTCGGAGGCCGCGGTGGTCGGCTATCCGCACAATATCAAGGGCCAGGGCATCTACGCCTACGTGACCTTGATGACGGGCGAGCACCCGACCGAAGAGCTGCGCCACGAACTGGTCAATTGGGTGCGCAAGGAGATCAGCCCGATCGCCTCGCCCGACCTCATTCAGTTCGCGCCCAACCTGCCGAAGACCCGCTCCGGCAAAATCATGCGCCGCATCCTGCGCAAGATCGCCGAAGACGAATACGGCAATCTCGGCGATGTCTCGACGCTCGCCGACCCTGCCGTGGTCGACGACCTCGTCACCAACCGGCAGAACCGCAAGAGCGCGTGAGGTCATTAAAGAATGAGCGCTCGTCTCGGCCGCGCGATTGGCCTATGATCAATGCATGACGGTGCTCACCGAATCGCGGATGACTGTCGATGAATTTCTCGCCTGGGCGCAAGAGCGGCCGGGACGCTATGAATTATTCCGCGGCGAGGTTTTCCCCATGTCGCCGGAAACCATCGGACACGTCAAAGCCAAATACGCGATCTATACGGCCCTTTTTACCGCAATACGTCAAAGCGGCCATCCCTGCCATGTACTGGGCGATGGCGCGACGGTGCGGGTCGATATCGGGACGGCATACGAGCCGGATGCGCTGGTCTATTGCGGACCGGAACGTCCGCTTTCCGACGTCGAAGTGCCCGACCCCGTTATTTTGGTCGAAGTGCTGTCACCCTCGACTCGCCAGCTCGATGCTTCGGTCAAACTGACCGGCTATTTCCGGCTGCCCAGCGTGGCGCATTATCTGATCGTCGATCCGGCCGAGCCGACGATCGTGCATCATTCGCGCAAGCCCGGCGACGACATCGTGACGCGCGTGGTGACCGAGGGGATCATTCGACTCGATCCGCCCGGACTGCAGATCGCGCTGGCGGACATTTACGGCGCTTAAGCCGGTCGCCTTCGGTCGACGACCTCATTACCAATCGGCAGAGCCGCAAGAGCGCGTGAGGCTATTGAAGCAATGAGCGCTCGGTAGCTGCTCCCGGTTAGGGCGATATTGAGCTATAATGCCTTATGTCGCCTGCTTTCACGCCACGCGTGGA
>JASHWN010000112.1 GCA_030044035.1 Xanthobacteraceae bacterium | reverse complement strand
GCCGGCTTGCCGACCTGGTGCGCAAGGAAACCTGCGCCGAGATCGCGGTGTCGATCGAATTGGGCGCTGCCATCAAGCTCGGCTCCTCCGAAGCCAACGCCGGAGCGCGTCGGCGCCCGGCGATCCTGGCCGACGTCTGCGAGGCGCTGATCGGCGCCGTCTATCTTGATGGCGGCTATACGGAGGCGTCCGCTCTGGTCGAACGGCTGTGGCAGGAGCGCATGCGGGCGACCGCGCAGCCGCTGCGCGATCCCAAGACGGTGCTGCAGGAATGGGCGCAGGCGCGCGGCCTGCCGACGCCGGCCTACCGGGAAGTGGCGCGCTCCGGCCCCGATCACAGCCCGGAATTCCGCGTCGCTGTGCAGCTGCCGAATTTTGCGCCGGCCGAAGGGTTGGGCCGCTCCAAGCGCGCCGCCGAGCAAGCCGCGGCCGCCGCCATGCTAACGCGCGAGGGCGTCAAGACTCGCCGCCTCGATGCCTGAGCCGGAGCGGCCGGAGAGCGCGGCGCCGCCAGAGCCGGCGGCGTCCGACACAAGGTGCGGCGTCGTGGCGCTGATCGGAGCGCCGAATGTCGGCAAATCCACGCTCATCAACGCACTGGTCGGCACCAAAATCTCAATCGTCACGCCCAAGGTACAGACCACCCGCACGCTCGTTCGCGGCATCGCCTGCGAGGGCGCCGCGCAGCTGGTCTTGGTCGATACGCCGGGGATTTTCGCGCCGCGGCGCAGACTGGACCGCGCCATGGTCGGCACCGCCTGGGGCAGCGCCCAGGACGCCGACATCGTCGCGCTCCTGGTCGACGCGCGCAAAGGCCTCGAAGAAGATGACGAAGCGATCCGGCGCGGCCTTGCCGACGTGCGCAGCCCCTTAAAGGTGCTGGTGCTCAACAAGGTCGATCTCGTCGCCAAGCCGGCGCTGCTTGCGCTCGCGCAAACGCTCAACGAGCGCGCCGCCTTCGCCGCGACCTTCATGATCTCCGCTTTAGCCGGCGACGGCGTCGACGATCTGAAAAAATGGCTCGCCGCGCACGTGCCGCCCGGCCCGTGGCTCTATCCGGAGGATCAGATCTGCGATGCTCCGCTGCGCCAGCTCGCCGCCGAAATCACCCGCGAAAAGCTTTATCTGCGGCTGCATCAGGAATTGCCGTATCAGTCGACCGTGGAAACCGAGGTCTGGAAGGACTTGCCGGACGGCTCAGTACGCATCGAGCAGACCATCTATGTCGAGCGCGACAGCCAGCGCAAAATCGTGCTCGGCAAGGGCGGCCGCACCATCAAGGCGATCGGCACCGCGGCCCGCGCCGAGATCGCCGAAGCGATCGAACAGCCGGTGCACCTGTTTCTGTTCGTCAAGGTGCGCGAGGGCTGGGGCGACGATCCCGAGCGCTATCGCCAGATCGGCCTGGAATTTCCGCGCGAGTAGGACGCGCCGCATGCGTTTGACGCTGCGGTCGAACTACGGTGAAATCCCGCGCGCTTCGGGGGCGTCGTACGCTAAGCAACGTAAAATCCGCACACGCCTTGCGACAGGCGCGCAAAACAGCGAGTCCCAACATGAAGAGTGGCTTTGGCATCCTCCTCGGGTTGTTGTGCCTTTCGGTGCTCATAAGGCCCGATGCGGCGACCGCACAGGCGCAACTGCCCGTTCTGCACACCAACCAGGCTTATGTGGAGGAGGCGACGCGGCCGTGCTCGCTCGACGTGAAGGATGCGAAGGCGGTGTTCGCCTTCGTGTTCGACAGCCTTCCCGATCACGTCAAAGTCTATCCGACCGAGAGCTATTTCTATTACACGTTCATCTGCAACGGCGTCCCGTACGACGGCAATATCCGGCTCGACGCCAGCAACCGCGACCAGGGCAAGGTGGTCTTCGCCTATTCGGAAGACCTGGAAGGTTGGCGCGGCGAAACGCCGGAAAACCACATCATCCTCGACGCAGCGGACGGCGTGCAGTCGGAAAAGCTCGAGCCCCTGGTTTACCGCGTAACCTATCAGGGCAAGAGCGTGGTGTTCGCGCTCAACGATCTCTCCGGCGTCAAGCCGCCGGCGAGCGCGCTGGCGCCGGACGAGGAATTCATCGGCCCGGCATTCGACGAATCGGCCATCCGCTTCTTCCTGGTGTTCGACAAAAAGCTGAAAATCTTCCACTTCATCCTTGATGAAACGATCAAAGTTGCCGATCAGTTCGAGCCAAGCCCGCGCACGGACCGCATCCTGATCGGCAAACGCACCGGCTTCGCGTTCTATCGCGATTACCTGCGCGACCGCAAAATCATGATCGGGGCTTACATGCCGAATATGTTGACGAATACCTGGTTCGATGGGCCGTTCGATCAGCTGGGGGATGATTTCATCCATGGCGAGACGCTGCGCGACGCGTTAATAGCGCAGGATCCCGGCCTCAAAGGCCACATCGACCGCTTCGGCGGCTTTCCGGGCGGCGAGGAGCGCGTTGGCGTCGATCCTTATTTGCCGTACCGCTCGGTTTCCGATCTCTACATTTTCGACCGTTGCGCAACCGAACGAAAGGCCGAGCCGTCCTATTACCTCTGCTTCGCGGTCGACTACGATCGCGACCGCCAACCCTATTTGGGCGCCTACGGCCCCAAACGGTCGCATCGTGCGCGCCGTTAGGCGCGGCAGCATCCTTAAGATGCGCGCCGACAAACAAAAGGCCCGGCCGTGTCGGCCGGGCCTCCTTGGATCAGCGTTTTAGGCGCTGTCAGCACCACCACCAGCGGCTGCGCCAGCCATGGCAACGATGACGCCAACGGCTGCCCCAGCGCCAGTGACCGCCCCAGCGGCTGCCCCAACGCCAGTGCTGGACCTGGATCGTGGGATTGTTCACCGTCGCGGCCTGCTTGAGCGCCGTGTTATTGGCGGGAGCTGCCGAGCCGGCCGATACGCCGACGAATCCGATGCCGGCGGCAAGCAACGTAGCAATCACGATTTTGCGCATGCGCTTTCCTCCTCTGCCCGAGCGGGCAAGAATTATAACTATTCAGCTTCAGAGAGGCTTCCTGCCGAGAGGTTTGAAGCGTCCGCAGTCTATCCGCGAACAGGCCAGTCGGCTAGGGGCAATCCAGTGTTTTAATGAACGGCGCACGTTGATGAACGGCAGATGAACGGCGCATTTTGATAACGGCGGGTTCAACAGCAAGTGTCCGGCGGCGTACGGAAAGATTGCCGAAAAGCGCAGGGCCCGGCATAGCGGCCGGGCCCTGAATTAGATCGTCGTCTCGCAGCTTATCAGCACCACCACCAGCGGCTGTGCGGTCCGTGGCAACGATGCCGCCACCGGCTGCCCCAGCGCCAGTGCTGGACCTTGATCGTGGGATCGTTCACGGTTGCCGCTTGTTTCAGCGCCGTGTTGTTGACCGGCGCGGCTGAGCCCGCCGACACGCCGACGAATCCGATCCCGGCGGCAATCAACGTAGCAATCACGATTTTGCGCATTCGCTTCTCCCTTTTATGCCCTCTCGATCCGCCGCGCGGGCGCGCGGCGGTGGGGCGTTCGAAGCGTCGCGAGGTTAACGCCGAATCGCCGCATCGGCTAGTATTTGCGGCAATGAAGGCGCGTTGAAATTTTTCCCGGTCTGATAACTTTCCTACATCAGCGCTACATAAAACCCATGCAATGGACCGACGAAGGGATCGTGCTCGGCGCCAAGCGGCACGGCGAGACCAGCGTCATTCTCGAACTGATGACGCTCGAGCGCGGCCGGCATCTCGGCCTGGTGCGCGGCGGCGCCGGCACGCGGCTGCGCGGCGTGCTGCAGCCGGGCAATCTGTTGCGCGCAACCTGGCGGGCGCGGCTCGACGAGCATCTCGGCCATTACGCCGTCGAGGGCGTCAACCTGCGTGCCGCCGGCCTGCTGGGCGCTGCACACGCCGTTCATGGCGTGACGCATCTCGCCGAGTTGTGCCGGCTCCTCGCCGAGCGCGAGCCGCATGCGCGGGTGTTCGCCGCGCTGCAAGCGATCCTCGATTGTCTCGATGATCCGCTTGGCGCCGCTACGTTGATCGCGCGTTTCGAGCTTGCGCTGCTCGCCGAACTTGGCTTCGGCCTCGATCTTTCCTGCTGCGCTGCAACCGGGAGGACCGCCGAACTCGCCTACGTGTCGCCGCGCTCGGGCCGCGCCGTGTCGCGTGCCGCCGGCCACGATTATCGTGACAAGCTGCTACGGCTGCCGGATTTTTTACAGTCCGAATCCAGCCCGCCCAGCGCTGCCGATCTGGCCGACGCCTTCGCGCTTACCGGCTTTTTCCTCGATCGCCACGCTTTCGCGCCGCGCGGCATGGCGCTGCCCTCGGCGCGTGCGCGCTTTCTGACCGCAGTCATGCGCGCGTTGCCCGAGACCGTTGCGCCGCCGTGACTATCGCTTGCGCGATTCTCGGCTCACGGATCGCGGCGCCAGTGATGATGCGCGCGCCAGCGGTGTAGCCATGGCAGATGCCATTTGCGCGCCCACACATTGGCTGGGACGAGATGCGGCAGCGAACTGCCCCAAAAGTTCGGCTTGAGTACCAGCCAAGGGTCGTCCCAGATCGGGCGGTGATCCCATTGCCAGTATTGACGATGCGGCCACTCCCGC
>JASHWN010000111.1 GCA_030044035.1 Xanthobacteraceae bacterium | reverse complement strand
GGCCAGGCTTCCTGGGACGCGGACTTCGAGGTCTTCGCCGGGCGGGCGTTACCCGCCCCTTCCTGTCCCAGTCCAGAGGCAGCACCCCTCACTCCGGCCGTAGTACCGGAGCGCGTGATGCCCGGAGCCGCCCGGGCGCAGGGGGCAAGCCTGCGCGCAGGCACCGCACTCGCTCCTACCGCTCGGCATGCCGTCCGCGCGGCGTCCTTGTTGAGCGAGAATTTGCGAATCGCATAAACCAAAACGCGAGACTATTGTCAAGAATTGTTACATAAGTCGAATTATATTATTGATTCTGCTTTATTTTTATGTTGGCTACTGTCTCAGACACGGTGTCAAAACCGAACATTTTTCGCGAATCATGAAAGCCGTAGCCCGGAGCGCGAGCGTAGGCGGGTCGCTTCTAGGGCTACAAAACAGCAATTTTGCACAAGACAAATCCATCATGCGAAGCGAAGGACAGGGCTGCAGTCCTGCCGAGAACAAGAGGAAGGCAATCCGCGTTGAAGACCGAACAGGCTGTCGCGTCTTTGTCGGCTTCCAGGAGCAGTCCCATGATCAGCAAGGCCAAACTGAGCCTTATCGCGGCAGTCTTGGTGGCCGGCTTCGCTTCGCCGACGTTTGCCGACTGCCTGGAATCAGGCGCCGCGGAGTCGTGCGGCGGCGGCGGTTACGGGTCTTATGGGCAGATCGGACCCGGCCTCCACTATTATGGGGTCTTCCCCGGCTACGGCACCTATCCGGGTGCTGAAGAGAACGGCGGCTAAAGGCTCTGTCCCTTCACGCGCAGTGCTCGGTCAAGGTCGCGTGCTCAAAATCTGCCCAAGTTGCTGGATCGCCTGTGTCTGAACAAGCTGCTGGTTGGCTTGGCGTGCCAGCGTGGCTGCGGCGGCAAATGATTTGCTTTGGGAAGTGAACGTCAGTTTGGCTGCTCTCGTAGCGGACGCGGCCGGTTTGCTATAAGCCACGGGAACGAACGTTATCGCGACCTTGTCGAGATCATCGCGTAGGTATCCGGCGCCTCCCGTGGGTCCGATGAAGTGCTGCAACGTCCAGGTCGGACCAACATTGTTAACGCCTTTGAATACATCGAACGACGCGGTAGCGCCGAAACTGTCGGGAGCGCCGGCCGCCGTCGCGTAGTCGGAGTCGGCGTCCTTACGAAAGGCGTGGAGGCCCATGTAAATCTGATCTTTAAGCCCGAGGTCTCCGGCCAAATTGATCCGCGGCAGCGTGCCCTCGAATCTTTCGCATGTCTTGAGCGTCAGCGACTTCATATCGAGCGTGTAGGTCTGCGTGAATATCCGCTGCCTACTTTGATACAGGACCGGACTGGCGCTGAACATGAAGCTCGTATCCGGAGCGGTCAACGGGTTGATGTAAGCGAGCGTCAATCCATTGGTCGGCGTCAAGCCCGCGGTATCGCTGATCGTCAGCGAGACCGTTACGCTCGCCGCCCATTGCGAGAAATCCGCGAGATTGAGCGTATTGTGGAGGTAGGAGATAAACCGCGGCGAGTTGTTTTCGGGAGCGTAGCGCGCTTGCGCGACCTCACACTCTATTTTGGCGATGACATCGGCGACCGTGGGCTCGCCGGCCGTCGTAACCGGAGCATCGAAAGGCGGCATGGACGCGCAGCCGGCCAGGCTGCCGGCGATGCAGCACGCGACGAAACGACGTAACATGGCGCCCCCCGGCACAACCTGGAAGTTGTGCCCCCGGCACAAACTCTGAGTTTGTATTGTTCGTTCGCTCAGCGGTTGTGTCAAGGCCTTTTTTCGGGCATGTTGCGCCGTCTGTCAGCTCATGGCTGCAAAGCGCCGCCCTCGGCTCATCCGCCCTGCAGAGGCTGTGCCGCGCACGGTTCAACCGTTTCTCCAGTACGCCAGGAGTTGTCGGAAAACGCCGGAAACGAAAGAAAAGCCAACGACCAACACGACGAGCTTGAGAACGTTCTGCGCTATATCGGCTAATGTCAGGGTCGCCATTGGCCGGTTCCAGATATCCGGCACATTGCAAGAGCACCACGACGATTTTGAGGGGGGAGTTGTGCCACTGACAAAAGAGGAAACCTTTCATATCGACGAATACAAGTCGCTCAGGGATGAGTTGACGACAAAGCTGAAGGATCGACTTGAATTCAACCGGTGGGGGCTGATCGGCGTCGCAGCGCTTTATAGCTATATTCTGAACAATCCAAAGCCAACGTTGTTTGTCGTGCCGGTTATCTTATCGATAATTTTGATCTGGCACCTGAGTAACGAGCATAAGGGTGTTAAGCGGATCGCAGATTATATTAGAGACGACCTCGAACGCTGGCTTGCAGCGACGCGCACAGCTGGTCCGCCTGTAACGGGAGGACCGGGAGGTTGGGAAACTCATTTGGGCACGGCTGGTGGAGGGTCATTGTGGTGGTGGTCGCCATTGCCACTTTGGTACGCGATGCTCGTTCTCACCGTTGTTGTCGCAATTGTCGCCTGGACGTGTCCGTCGCTTTTCGCGGCGCCGCCGCCCACCACATCGTAGCAGGCGGGGTGGCACGCGTTTCTAGCGCAAGCTCTCAGAAGATTACGTTGAATAAAATAATGAGTACCCGGGCGCTCCGTCCCCCACTGCGGGGCGGAAGAGCTTACTCGCTCTTGCCGCCGAGCTGCTTGAGCTTGGCGAACACCGCATCGACGTCGAGTTCGTCGCCCGGCTTCTTCTCGGCCGGCGGCTCCTCCTTCGGCGCGGTGGTGACCGCGGCCGGCAGCAGCGTGGCGCCCTGCTCGACCACCGGGGCGGGCTTTTCCTTGGCGGCACGCTGCACTTCGAGGTCGAGGTCGATCTGCGAGCACAGCCCGAGCGTCACCGGATCGAGCGGCGTCAAGTTCGCCGAGTTCCAATGGGTGCGCTCGCGGATCGCCTGGATGGTCGATTTGGTGGTGCCGACGAGCCGCATGATCTGGCTGTCCTTGAGTTCCGCGTGGTTGCGAACGAGCCAAAGGATGGCGTTCGGCCGGTCCTGGCGGCGCGACACCGGCGTGTAGCGCGGCCCCTTCTTCGGCTTGAGCTCGGGCATGCGGACTTTCGGCTCGGAAATGTGCAGGCGGTGGCCCGGATCGGCCTCGGCGGCGGCGATCTCCTCGCGGGTCAACTGGCCGGTCAGCACCGGGTCGAGGCCTTTGATGCCCTGCGCCGAATCGCCGTCGGCGATGGCTTTGACTTCGAGCGGATGCAGGTTGCACAGCTCGGCGATCTGGTCGAACGACAGCGAGGTGTTGTCGACCAGCCAAACGGCGGTGGCCTTCGGCATCAAGGGCGCGGTCGCCATGGGTAAATCTCCTCTGCGCTCCGCCCGCCCCTGCGGGCGAAGCCACTCATCTGACGATGACTGGAAATACTGCCCAAATATAGGCGGCGGGCGCGGCCGGTGCAACCATTATGCAGCTTACGGCACGCGGTTCGGCGGCCCATGGCGGAGCGCTGACTGAACCGCTAATGC
>JASHWN010000011.1 GCA_030044035.1 Xanthobacteraceae bacterium | reverse complement strand
GCAATACCTTACGGACCCGCGCGATGCTCAGGAAAGAACAAAACGAGCTGTTGACCCAAACCGGCCCCGGCACGCAGATGGGAGCGCTGTTCCGCTGTTATTGGCTGCCGGCGCTGCTCGCCGACGAGCTGCCCGACAACGATTGCCCGCCGGTACGGGTGAAACTCCTGTCCGAGCGGCTGCTGGCGTTCCGCGATTCGGAGGGCCGCTACGGCCTGATCGACGAGTTCTGCGCCCATCGCGGCGTGTCGCTGTGGTTCGGCCGCAACGAGGAGGGCGGACTGCGCTGCCCCTATCACGGCTGGAAATACGACCATACCGGCCAATGCATCGAGGTTCCCTCCGAGCCGGCCGAGAGCGGCTTCTGCAAGAAGATCAAGCTCACGTCCTACCCGCTGGTGAAGCGCGGCCCGGTGCTGTGGACCTATATGGGCCCGCCGGACAAGAAGCCGCCGCTGCCGGAATGGGAATTCGCCATGGTGCCGGCGGAACAAACCTTCGCCTCCAAGCGCATGCAGGAGTGCAACTGGCTCCAAGCCATGGAAGGCGGCATCGATTCGAGCCACGTCTCGTTCCTGCATCGCGGCGATCTGGGAACCGACCCGCTGTTCAAGGGCGCCAAGGGCAATCAGTACAATCTCTCCGACATGCAGCCGCATTTCGAAGTGGTCGAAATGCCCGGCGGGCTGTTCATCGGCGCGCGGCGCAACGCCGAGAACGGCAAGTACTACTGGCGCATCACGCCGTGGGTGATGCCGTGCTTCACCATGATCCCGCCGCGCGGCGACCATCCGGTGCACGGTCACTTCTGGGTGCCGATCGACGACGAGAATTGCTGGGCCTGGTCTTACGACTTCCACCCCGTTCGGGCGCTGACCGAGACCGAAGTCGACGCCATGAAGGACGGCCAGGGCATCCACTGCAAATACGTGCCCGGCACGTTCCGGCCGCTCGCCAACAAGGACAACGATTATCTGATCGACCGCGCCGCGCAGCGGGCCGGCAAGACCTATAGCGGCGTCGCCGGCTTCGCCATGCAGGATGCGTCGCTGCAGGAAAGCATGGGCCCGGTCTGCGACCGCACCAAGGAGAACCTGGTCTCCACCGACAACGGCATCATCATGGCGCGCCATCGCCTGATGCGCGCCGCCAAAGCGTTGGCCGAGAAGGGCGTGACGCCGCCCGGTGTCGATCCCGAGCACCAGAAGATCCGCTCCTGCTCGGTGGTGCTGCCGCCCGACGTGGCGTTCAAGGAAGGCGCCAAGGAGGCGCTCGAGTTCCGCGCCGGCATGGCGCCGACCAGCGTGTAGTTGTGTAGGGTGGGCAAAGGCGCGAAGCGCCGTGCCCACGAGGCGCCGTTTATCAGCTCAAGACGTCATAAAGTCACTGCTTGCTTCCAACGATTCCCAATCTTCGGAGTCCCTTCTGTAATGGATTAGGGCAACTGCGTCGAAACTTTCAGTTCTTTTTCGTCCGTTTTCGATCCACTCGCAAGATACCACGTTTCCATCGACCATGGTCGCGATCATCATCGGACCGCCGGACCGGTGTACTACGTCGTCACCGCGCCTGAATGTTTCTTTCAATGCCATCGATCGCTCCTCTTGGCTGTTGTCCGCCAGCATGGACCCAAAGAGCCTTAAAAACTCGTAACGATGAAAGAGCTGTCCACAGAATCAACGCGGCGTCATAGATAGTGATTTCGTCGCGGCTAATTGCCGGGGGTATCTTTCGCCGACAGAGGTGCCAAACAAATGTTGTAATATCAACGGCTCTTATTGCTGACTCATATCCGTCACCCTGAGGTGCGAGCGAAGCTAGCCTCGAAGGGCGACGGCCCGTGAGTCCTCGGCCGTATCCTTCGAGGGCCGCTTCGCGGCCACCTCAGGATGACGGTCAACATTAATTGCGCTTGGTATAAGTGCGGTCTGTCCGCGTGGGTTTCGCTGCGCTCAGCCCACCCTACACATTCTCCGTCACCGCGTTTCTTCCAGCGATCAGCCCCTGCGTAATCGCGCGCGGCAGGCCGTGCATGGAAAAGCCGCCGGCCGACTCGCCGCCGCAGTAAAGCCCCGGGATCACTTCGCCGTTCATGTCGATCACTTGGCAGCGCGCGTTGATGCGCAAGCCGGCGCGGGTGTCATGGATCACCGGCGTCGCCCACGCGGCGTAAAACGGCGGCGTGGCGATCTTGTAGAGCGGCTTGGGCTTGCCAAAATCCGCATCCTTGCCGGCAGCGACGAAGGAATTATAGCGCGCAACGGTCGCGACGAGGTTGCGCGGCGGCATCGGCACGCGCTGGTATTTCATCTTGATCTTGGCGGCGAGCGCGTCGAGGGTTTCGGCGCTGAAGAAAAATCCCGCGTCGCTGTCGACGTGCGGCGGCTGCGGAGTCCATTGCTCCCGCGCCACGGCGTCGGCGTCGAAGATCGCCCAGATCGGGCCGCCGCCGTTGTGGCCGTCGCCGATGCCGGCAAGCGCGGCGTTGATGAAGTTGCTCGGGTCGTATTTTTGGTTCTTGGCGTTGAGATAGGAATGCGGCTCGTACGGATTGGTGCTCTGATAGGTGTTGTAATTGAAGTGGCCGGCGGTCTCGTCATAAAAGCGCTTGCCCAGCATGTTGACGAGCACGACGTCCTGCCAGTCTTTCACCGGCAGGCCGACGGCGCGCGCCTTGGCGAAAACTTCGCTGCCCGGATACCAGCGCACGTTCACATAGCCATACTGGCAGCCGATGGCGCCCGGCTTGGTGATGGCCGAGCCGAATTCGCCGGTATAATTGAACAGGCCCCACAGCGCCGCGCCGACCGCCATGGCGGCGATTTCGCCGCTGGCGTCCTGGTCGGACCACGGCATGCCGGCGAGCCCGCAATATTCCTCAGTCAGGCGCGGATCGAACATGCGGCGGAAGTTGACATTGCCGGTCGAGCCGCCGGTGGCGACGATGACCGCCTTGCGGGCGCCGATTTTTGTCGCTTCGCCGTTGTGATCGACGGTGATGCCGGTGACGCGGCCGGAACGCGACGCCTCGCGATGGATCGCGGTCATGCGGTGTTCGAGCAGAATTTCGACGCCGGCCTGGCGCGCTGA
>JASHWN010000110.1 GCA_030044035.1 Xanthobacteraceae bacterium | reverse complement strand
GCCGAATGCCTGCCGGCGCTGCGCCAGTTCAAGGCGCTCGGCATCACCATCGTGCTCGACGATTTCGGCACCGGCTATTCGTCGCTCAGCCAGCTGGCGATGTTCCCGTTCGACCGCATCAAGATCGACAGGTCGTTCACGCAGAACATGACCAAGCGCAGCGAATGCGCCGCCATCATTTCGGCAACGCTGACCTTGGCGCAGAGCCTCGACATCCAGACCACGGCCGAGGGCGTGGAAACCGTGGATCAGTACCGGTTGTTGCGGCTCGCCGGCGTCACCTCGTTGCAGGGTTTCCTGTTCAAGCGGCCGGGGCCGGCGTCGGAGATCGACTTCGATCGCACGTATGGCGAGCTGTCGATCGAACAGGCCGCATAGAGCGTCGCCGCCGGCGTTCGCCCTCACCCGATCGGGCACCTGCCCTCCGCCGACTTATCGGGCGTCACGTCTCATTGTGCACTGAGTTATTTGACTCAACGCGCCGCCGCTCGTAACGTCAGCGATCCGCATTTCGGCATGGCGGCCTGCGCGCGCCGCCGAAAGGGCTGCCGGGCGTTATGAGGGCGCAGATGCGGTTACGTCGCATCGCCGTGGTGGCGTGGCTGTTGCTTGCCGGCACCGGATCAGCACCGGCCGCATCTCTGGGCAGCGGCTTCTTCGTGTCGCCGGACGGTCACGTATTGACGAACTTTCATGTCGTGCGCGGCTGCACGACCACCGACGTATTTGACGCCGATTCGGCGCGACAGACCGGGCGCGTTCTTGCCGTAGACGAGCGTAATGATTTGGCGCTCCTGGAAACACACGCGCGTCCGAAAGCGGTCGCGGAATTCAGCGGCAATAGCGCCAAAGTCGGCGAGAGCATCTGGGCTTTCGGCTTTCCGCTGGCCGGGCTGCTGGCGACCTCCGGCAATTTCAGCGGCGGCATTGTCGCTGCCATGGCCGGATTGGACAACGATTCGCGGATGCTGCAAATCTCCGCACCGGTGCAGCCTGGCAGCAGCGGCGGTCCGCTGCTCGACCAAAGCGGCATCGTCGTCGGCGTCGTCGTCGCCAAACTGAATGCGCTTGGCGTGGCGAAGGTCACACACGATCTGCCGCAAAACGTGAATTTTGCCATCAAGATCGCGATTGCGAAAGATTTCCTGGAGGCGAATAACATCACCCCAAGCGTTTCATCCAATGGCAAACCGCTGGACCAAACCGAAATAGCGGAACGGGCGAAATCCATATCGGTCAGAATTATCTGCAAAGACAGCAAACAACCCGAAGAGCGTACCACCGTTGAAAATGGCTCTGCCGGCACCAAGAACGATTCCGGTGAACTGGCGCAGGCGGATGCCAAAACCGGCGGTTCGCCGGTATCGGACGTCTCGATTGACGATATGATCGGCCGCTGGTGCGGAGAACACTCCAACTATACTTTTTCGCGCAAGGACATGGTGGTTACGCCGGTGGGCGATTGGCGGCTGACCCACGCGCCGCATTGGGTGATCGACAGAGTCGAGACCGACGGCAGTCAGATCGAAGTGTTCTGGAAACCGGCCAAGCCGGGCAACAGCACGGCCTTCGAGCTGCGCGACGACGGTGACACGTTGATCCAGCTGCCGCAGACCGAAGGCGATAAGGGGCCACGGCGGGTATTTCATCGCTGTTGAGCGCGAAGGCGGTCGCCGCGGCTCAGTGCGACATGTACTGCAGGCCGGCCGAATAAGCGGCGCCGCCGATCACGCACGGGATGCCGAGTTCGATCTGTCCGGTCGCGGCGGCGACGATGCAGCCCATCGACAGCGCGCCTTGGCCGATCTGGCCCATGCCAGTCAGCTCGCGCTTGGAGTCCGGCCCTTTCTCCTTCAGCTCCTCGATGGCGGCGAGCGATTCGCGGCGCATGCGTCCGGTGTCGACGTCTTCGGCGGTCTCGATCACGTCGTTGAGCACCTTGGCGGTATCCTTCGGCTGGGTCTTGACCGACCATTTGAGCATGCCGAGCAGGTTGAGGTCGCGCACCGCGTTGCTGGCGAGCGTGAACTTGGCGGCGCTGCCGGTGGTGAGATTGTCGACGTTGTCCTTGTCGTCGGCGAGCGGCAATAGCTTGATGATCTTGTCGACCGGCTTGTAGGCGCCGGTTGCCAGGTAATAGCCCCACAGCAGGTCGATCAATTGCGGGGTTGGCTCGAGCGCCACCTCTTTGCTCTTGTCGCTCTTGATCCGGAACGCGATCTTGATCTTGTCGAGCATGCCGGGCTTGGCGGTGCGGTAGGCGATCTGGTCAAGCGTGGGCAGCTTGCCTTCGAGATAGCGATTGATCATCTCGTGCCGTTCCGGCATGCGGTCGCCGACCGCGACCAGCAGGTCCTTCCAGCTCGGCAGGCCCGAATAGGCGATGGCGCGCACCAGGACCCAGCGGTCTTCCGGCGCGATCGACAGCATTTCGGTAGCGAGCCGCTGGGCGCGCCCCGGATTGCTGCCGAGCACGCCGGCGATGAAGCCGACATAGGCGCCGCAAGTCTCGGAATCCTTGAACGCCTGCATCGCGCTTAAGGCCCGCACCAGCGCCGGTAGCCGATCGGGGTCCGGCTTGTGCCGGTAATCGTTGATCCACCGCAGAATTCGGTCGGTCGAAAGCCGCGCCGTGGCAGCTGGCGCCGGCGTCGGCGTCGGCGTGGCTGCCGCGGCGGGCCCGTGCGCGGCGAGCGCCAGCGCCGTCATTGCCAAAGCCGCCGCCACAGCGTTGCGTAACAATGCCGTAACCATGGTCCCCTCCGACCCCGGAGCTGGCGCCGCGCGGCTGCCGCGCGGTCTCTCCTCGCTGGAACCGAATACAACAGAACGCCCGGGCATTTTGCGGGCTGAGGCGTTGCAAAATCGCGGCTGTGCTGTGGCTTTGCGCCGAGGCTTAACGGTCTTGCCGGATGCGGATTTTTCGCATTCCGCCGATTTCAAACGCATGTTTGAAGTCGATGCAAAGCCAGTCGCGCCCCGATCCGGCCGCATTTTACTTGACCCGGCCTGCCGCAATGCTTATAAGCTGGGGCGGAATAGGAAAGGCACGTCGCGTGCGGACCGTCGTGGCAGAGTCGCTGATTCTCGTAGTGAGGCGCACCGCCGTGGGTGGATGATCCACCCGCGACGCGGCGGTGCGTGATCGAGGGCCCTTCGAGGCCCTTTTTTATTTTCCCGGGCCTTGCGCGCCGCAGACGGCGGAAAACCCCAAAGCGGCGGCGACAGTGGAGCAGGTGCGATGAGTGAAATGACCGGCGCGGAAATGGTGATGGCGGCGCTTGCCGATCAGGGCGTCGAGCACATTTTCGGCTATCCGGGCGGCGCGGTGCTGCCGATCTATGATGCGCTGTTCCAGCAGGACAAGGTGCGCCACGTCCTGGTGCGCCACGAGCAGGGCGCGGTGCACGCCGCCGAAGGCTATGCGCGCTCGACCGGCAAGGTCGGCACCGTGCTGGTCACGTCCGGCCCCGGCGCCACCAACGCCGTTACCGGCCTGACCGACGCGTTGTGTGACTCGGTGCCGCTCGTCGTCATCACCGGCCAGGTGCCGACGCATCTGATCGGCAACGACGCGTTCCAGGAATGCGACACCGTCGGCATCACGCGGCCGTGCACCAAATACAATTATCTGGTCAAAAGCGTCGACGATCTGCCGCGCGTGCTGCACGAGGCGTTCCATATCGCGGCAAGCGGGCGTCCGGGCCCGGTGGTGGTCGACATCCCGAAGGACGTGCAGTTCGCCAGCGGCAATTATTTCAGGCCCAAGGAGTTCCAGCACAAGGGCTACCGGCCCAAGCTCAAGGGCGATCCCGACAAGATCCGCCGCGCCGTCGAGATGATGGCCGCCGCCAAACGGCCGGTGTTTTACACCGGCGGCGGGGTGATCAATTCCGGCCGCGCCGCGAGCGAATCGCTGCGCGAATTGGCCAAGCTCACCGGTTTCCCGGTGACCTCGACCCTGATGGGGCTCGGCGCCTTTCCGGCCGGCGATCCGCAATGGCTCGGCATGCTCGGCATGCACGGCACCTGGGAAGCCAACTGGTCGATGCACGATTGCGACCTGATGATCGCGGTCGGCTCGCGTTTCGACGATCGGATTACCGGCCGGCTCGACGCCTTCTCGCCGGGCTCGAAGAAAATCCACATCGACATCGATCCGTCCTCGATCAACAAGAACGTCAAGGTCGATCTCGGCATCGTCGGCGACTGCGCCCACGTGCTCGACGACATGGTGCGGCTGTGGCGCTCGGGCGGCTACAAGACGGACCGCAAGGCGCTCGATGCCTGGTGGGCGCAGATCAAAAAATGGCGCGCCAAAAATTCGCTGGCCTATCGCAATTCCAACGAGATCATCAAGCCGCAATACGCCATCCAGCGGCTCTACGAGCTGACCAAGGACCACGACACCTACATCACCACCGAGGTCGGCCAGCATCAGATGTGGGCGGCGCAGTTCTACCAGTTTCAGGAGCCGACCCGCTGGATGACTTCGGGCGGACTGGGCACCATGGGCTACGGGCTGCCGGCCTCGGTCGGCGTGCAGCTGGCGCATCCCAAGTCGCTCGTGGTCGACATCGCCGGCGAGGCGTCGGTGCTGATGACCATGCAGGAAATGTCGACCGCGGTGCAGTACGACCTGCCGATCAAGATTTTCGTCATCAACAATCAGTACATGGGCATGGTGCGGCAGTGGCAGGAGCTGTTGCACGGCGGCCGCTACGCCCATTCCTACACCGAAGCGCTGCCCGACTTCGTCAAGCTCGCCGAGGCCTATCACGCCCACGGCATCCGCTGCGAGCATCCGGGCGAACTCGACGAAAAGATTCGCGAGATGATCGAGGTGAAGCGACCGGTGATCTTCGACTGCGTGGTCGAC